>JAYSLK010000089.1:0-7049 GCA_043725585.1 Actinomycetota bacterium | reverse complement strand
CCGCGCCAGCCGTGTCAGCGGTGCAGCCGACCATGGTGTCGGCACCGGCTTCGGCTGCGTCATCGGGTCGAACTCGTCCGCCGTGGGGCTGGATCGTGGCCGGAGTGGCGGTACCCGTGGCGTTGTGGTGCCTCTACAACGCCCGTGACAACGACGAGTCGGTCGCCTCGGGAGACGCACCGATCGAATTCGCCGCGTCGACGACCACGACCACGACCACCGACGCGCCGCCGGTGGGCACCGTTGCCGTGGCCAGTGTGCCGCCCGGCGTCACGACCACGCTCCCACCGCCCACTCCCGACCCCACACTGATCGAGCGATGCGTGGAGTTCGCACCGTTCGCCGCCTACATCGGTGACCCGGAGATGATCGCGTTCTGGACCGCGACTGGCTCAGATGTCGGCACCCTTCGCTCCAACTGCGCTGCGCTTGCACCGGAGGAGCTCGACCGACTGTCACGCCGCAAGACCGAGATGGACCTGTTCATGAACGGTGGCGTGGTCACCACGCTGGCGACGGTTCCTGCAGTCCCCACGTCGGTTGCCCCGCCCCCTTGACCCGAGCGATCGACCACGCCGACCGAACCGCAGCGCCGCCCATCGATCCGGATGCCGTTCCCCAGCCCGACCGTGATCCAGCGGCGCGATCGACGAGACCGCGAGGGATGCCACTTCGCTCTCTCGGCGTACACCGCCGTCCGGCCCCGTCCGTCCAGGATGACCGAACGGCTCGACCTCGCGTCTCGTCTGCGAACCGCCGTCGGACGGCATCGTGAGGCGCGGCCTGATCGCGGTCGGTCTCGCAGGCGCGCTCGCCGCCTGCACTGGCGGCGACGACGCGACGTCGGCCAACGACTCGATCGTCCTCCCGGAGAGAGCTCCCGCCGACAGCGCGGCGACTGTCCCGGCCGCAACGATCGTGAGGTCTTCCGTCGCCGACGGTGCGTCGCAATCCACGGATGCCGCGAGACCACTCGTGACCCCGATCGAACTCGATCCATGCCTCGTCGGGCCCTGGACGGCATCGGTCGACACCATCGGACAGTTGATCGCGGCCGCTGTCCTGCCGGTGACCGATCTCTCCCTTGTCGATGGTGGGTTCGACGTGATCCTGTCGGCCGATGGCGGCGCCGTCGGCGAAGCTGAGTTCACTGCAGCGTTCAGCATCGGTGGTGCTCCGGCTCAGGCAGATGTGGCGTGGTCGGGTTCGGGCACCTGGAGTACGTTCGATGGTGTCGTCACGCTCTCGCTCGACCAGCAGACGGGTGGCCTGACCGAAGTGCGACTCGATGGTGCCGTGCAAGCCGGCAGCCAACTCGACGTCGAACTCCCTCTCTCCGGCGGGACCTACGCGTGCACCGACACACGGCTCGAGGTGTCCGCTCGCGCCGGCGCGACCAGCGTCCCGCTGGTGCTCGATCGCTGACCCGGCGCAGGCCCGACATCGACCGTTGGTCGACACTCCTCATGGAACGATCACACCTTTCGGGCACGATCACGACCATGCGAACTCATCTTCGTGCGTGGGTTGCGACCTCGGTAGCAGCCATGGTCGTCCTGGCGTCGGCATGCAGCGACGACCGAGCAACACGCGACACGACGGTTCCACCGACCGCAGCACCCTCGACCACCGCAGCACCCTCGACCACGCCGTACCCGGTCGTCACACTCGAGGGTTCGATCACCGACCAAGCGCGCCTTCGTCGGCTGCCATACCTCGTGTATGCGCCCGTCGGCCTATCCGGTCCCGTCCCTGTGATCCTCGTCAGCCACGGTGGGATGGGCAACGAGCGGGGACATCTGAGTGCGCCGCACCTGGGCATCACCTTCGCCGCCGGCGGTTTCGTTGCCATTCACGTCGGACACCTGCCGTCATCGGTCACCGCGGGCCAACTCACCGACCGCCCTACCGATGTGACGTTCCTGCTGGATCGACTCGAGGCCGGTGCGATCGCGATGCCATCGGAGTTCACGGGCACGATCGATCCCACGCGTGTCGGCCACACGGGTCACTCCTTCGGTGCGTACACGTCGCATGCGGTCGGCGGAGCCACGTACGCCCGCACCTACCGTGACGAACGAATCGACGCGATCGCACCCATCTCGCCGCAGGGCCCCGACCAGTTCGGAGCCTTCGACAACGGACCTGCGGACAGCACGTGGACCACCGTGACCATCCCGGTGTACAACCTCATCGGCGGTGCTGAGATCGACTCGAATGCGGTCGACACGATCGTCCGGCCAGGGTGGCGCCTCGTGCCGTTCGAGCGCTATCCGGGCACGAGCGATACGTTCCGAACCGTGATCGACGGTCAGCAGCACGGCGACATGTGGCGGGACGGCAGCGCCGAAGTGAAGACGTTCATCGCCGAAGAGATCCTCGAGTTCATGCAGGTCTACGTCGCCGGCAGCTCGATCGACCCGTGTGGCATCGGCGTGGGCACGATCGACTTCGCGTCCGTGGAGCGGCATCCGGCATCCAGCGGAACTCTCGTGCTCGCCTGTGGATGACGAGCCTGTGTCGTCAGGTACGGTCGGCGGCGATGTGGGACTCTCTCCGAACCAGCTGCCACACGAGGAGCGAAACCTGCATCGCGGTCGGCTCCGGCCACGGCGTTGGTCCCGCGGCAAGGTGGTGAGTCCGAATGCGTGTTCACTACAGCTCGGCGTACTGCGACACGCAGATCGCGTTCGACACGACTCGCAAGGCAGCGGCGATCGCTCGCTCACTCGTCGACAAGCCCATCCGTCGTGTTCGACTGGTGGAACCAGAACCGGCGACTCGCGAGCACTTGCTGACCGTGCACGACGCCTCGTACGTCGATGCGATCCTCACGGGCACCCCACGTGAGCTCGCACTCTCCAACGACCTGCCGGGGTGGGATGAAGGTCTGGCCCGCTCGGTGTGCGCCAGCACCGGTGGCGTTCGTGCCGCCGCGCTCCACGCCCTCGAGCATCACACCGTGGCGGGTTCGCTGTCGAGCGGGCTGCACCATGCCCGTCACGCATCGGGGTGGGGATACTGCACGGTGAACGGCTTGGCCGTCGCGGCCCGAGCCGCGCTCGACGCGGGCGCGAGGAGGGTGTTGATCCTCGACCTCGACGCACACTGCGGTGGTGGCACCGCCGACCTGATCGTGCGCGAGGACGGTGTCGAACAGGTGGATGTGTCGGTTGACCCGTTCGACTACTACGGCCATCACGAGCGCGCTCGGCTGGTGCTCACCGATGGTCCTCGATACCTCCAGACCGTGGAGCGATCGCTCGACGGGATCGAGGATCCTGCCGACATCGATGTGGTGCTGTACAACGCCGGCATGGACCCGCACGAGAGGTGTGACGGTGGGGCTGCGGGCATCAGTGCGCTCACGCTCGACCGTCGCGAACGAATGGTCTTCGCGTGGCTCGCGCGCCATCGGCTGCCGGTGGCATGGGTCCTCGCCGGTGGCTACACGAACCAACTGTCGATGGACGAGCTCGTCAACCTCCATCGCCTCACCATCGGTGCAGCGGCACGGAGCGCGGCCGTGTTGAACTGATCTGAACTCCAGCCCGATCGAGGGCGTGCCGATACACGCGCATGACTCGGTCCAGATCGATCGCTGCGGCGGCTGTCGGCGCACTCGCATTGACCGGATGCGGCGTCATGCCCGGCTTCTACTCCGCTGGGGCAGAGGACGACGCGTTGGTCGATGATTGCGTCGACTTCGTCCAGATGGCGGCGTTCTCGGGCGACGATGCCTCGCGACGGGTCTGGGACGAGGTGGGTCAGGACGAGTCGGCACTGCGGGATCGGTGCCGCGACCTGCTCGATTCCGATCGTGGCGAGTTGGAGGACTACGCGGAGCGGAAGCGGATCCTCGTGCGCGAGATGAGTGCGAGCGACACTCGGCGCGCCGATGTGATCGACGATGTCACCGGTGGATCAAGCTGCAACACGAACTACTCCGGCATCTGTCTCCCGCTCGACGAGGACGTGGATTGCCTGCCGGGAGACGGAGACGGTCCCTGGTTCCTCGAAAAGACGGTGTTGGTCCAGGGAATCGACGAGTTCGAACTCGATGACGACGGCGACGGCCTGGGCTGTGAACCGAACCCGGGGCGAGCGTCGGGCATCTGACTCGGCGCACCCGTGGTCGACCGGCGAGGTCGGTGCCTGAACCCCGGGGAGGGTGGCAGGGTCCACCACAGCCCTGCCACCAACCCGTTTTCTTTGGGGGTTCGTAGCGCCGGATGGTTCCGCCGAACATCCGGCGCTACGCCGTTCATGATGCGTGAACCTTCCCGATGACGCCATAGGCCGTTGGGACCACTTCTCGCTCGCTGGCGAGTCCGTCGGACGAGAGCTCCGCCGCCGACGCGCCACATGCGTTGCGCGTGAAAGTCCGATCGGGCACCACCCAGCGTGGCGGCGGTGCCCGGAGGCGGCAACAGTTCTCACCATGACCGTCGATCTGCTCGCTCCGCCCTGCGGGCGACCGTCATGGAACCGCAATGGAACGAGTTGAAACGTGGGCGATCGACCCTCGATCAGACGCATGTGACGCATGTCGTGCACCGAACGTCATGAAATTGCAAAACATGACGCGTCCGGAGCGTCCGGTTGTATTACCGTTCTCACGTCCCACGGAACGTGGGAGCGGGTCATGTCGGCAACGGATCGTCGCGGTCGACATGTGCTCGATGGGTCGGATTCCTTGCGACGTCAGTCGTCGCACTCTTGGCATTCGGACCGGGTGTGCAGTCGGTGGGCGGGACAGGAGACGGTGATGTTGGGACAACTGGTGCAGGAGCTCGGGGGGTGGTGGAGCGGCGTGCTCCATCCCTTCGATGGCGCCCACCTGGTGCTCATGCTCATCGTCGGCGTCCTCGCCGGGGTCGCCTCCACGCAAGGCCGCGAGCCGTGGGTGGGGCCGTTCGCCTACGTCGTGGGCAGCCTGTCCGGCATCGTCGCGGCCGCGATCGGGCTGGACGTGCCGTTCCTCGACGGAGCGATCGTCGCCGGCCTCGTCGTGGGAGTGGTGTTGATGTTCGCCCCGCCTCCCCGCATCAGCGCTGTGCTCCCACTCGCCGCCGTGCTGGGTGGCGCGTTGCACGGGCTGACGTACCGAGACGGTGCCACCTCCACCACCGACCCGGCGCTCTACGTGCTCGGATTCGTGTTCAGCACCGTGCTGTTGCAGGCCTTCGGTGCGATCACCGGTTCGGTGATCGGTCGATCGGTGGCGGCACGGCGCACCGTCGCGGTCTGCGCTGCTGCTGCCGCTGCCATCGTTCTCGCCGTCTGACCTCCTCGGCTTCCGGGGCTTCCTCGGCTTCCGGGGCTTCCGGGGCTTCCGGGGGCTTCCTCGGCTCGACGAGCCGATGGCGTCTTGGTGTGTGAGGCATTTCGCACTCAATGTCATCCACATCGATCGACGCTCCGTAATCCTCGTCGAAGCCCCAGGAACCGCACAGGCGGTCGAAGCTCACAAGGAGCCAACATGAAGCGTCGTTTCATCACCGCAGCCGTCACGATGTCGGCCGCCCTCGCATTCTCGGTCGCCGGCACGGCAAGCGCCGACGAGACCAAGACCATCGTCGAGAACGCCAGCGCTGACGAGCAGTTCGCCACCCTCGTCGCCGCCCTCACCGCGGCCGAACTCACCGGCCCGTTCGACTCCTGCGACGATGCCAGGACGACGGTGCTGGCCCCGACGAACGCTGCGTTCGAAGCGGCGTTCTTTGCCCTTGGCGTGACCGCGGCCGACGTGCTCGCCGACAAGGAGCTGCTCACCACGATCCTCACCTACCACGTCGTGTCCGGTGAGGTTCCCGCCGCCACAGTCGTGACACTCGACAAGGCGACCACACTGCAGGGTGAGGACATCAAGATCACCGTCGACGGCGACAAGGTGATGCTGAACGACACCGTCAACGTCGTGGCCACCGATGTGACGTCCTGCAACGGCATCATCCACGTGATCGATGGCGTTCTGCTGCCCCCGAGCGTTGTCGCCAGCCTTGCTGCCCAGACCACGGCGATGCCCAACACCGGTGCTGACTCGGGGACGCTCGCCCTCTTCGCTGCAGGCCTGATCGGCGTCGGTGCACTCGGCATGGTCGGCGCACGCCGCCGCGCCGCCCGCGTCGAGGTCTGACGCATCTCCGGCCGCCACCCCCCGGGCGGCCGGCTGCTCGCAACCATTCGGTGCCCCACGACCGGTGCCCCACGACCGGCGCCCCACGACCGGCGCCCCACATCGCGACCGATGTGGGGCGCTGCCGCGTCTGCTTCGACCGCTCACCTGGCCGGCCGAGCATCCCTCGGATCGTGCCAACGCAGCGCCACGCGCTGTACGACCCATCGACGATCGGCGAGACTGGCGCGATGACGCAGCTCGTTCCTGACTCGGCCCAGCAGATCGAGGTTCAGATCGGCAAGGCGACGGAGGTTCGCCACACCACATGCACCCTCGACTGCCCCGATACGTGTTCGCTCGCAGTGACGATCACCCGCGACGCGAACGGCGATGAGCGCATCACCGATATCGACGCAGCGCCGGGCAATGCCCTGACCGACGGTTGGATCTGCGCCAAGGTCAAGAAGCACATGCATCGCGTGTACGCGCCCGAGCGCGTGCTGACGCCGATGATCCGCACCGGCCCGAAAGGGGCTGCCGAGTTCCGCGAAGCCTCGTGGGACGAGGCTCTGTCGATCGTCGCCGCTCGCGTCGCAGAGGCGATCGAGACAGCTGGGCCCGATGCTGTGGTGGCGTTCACCTACAACTCCTCCGCGGGAGCGGTGGAGCGACACAGCATGACCGAAGCCCTCTTCGCCGCGCTCGGCTCGACGATCGTCGAGCACACCATCTGCGCGCACACCGTCGGCGCGGCGTGGGACAGCGTCTATGGCGACATGGGTTCTGCCGACCCGCTCGATGTGGTGAACGCCCAACTGGTGATCATCTGGGGCGCCAATCCCACCGTCTCCAACACCCACCTCCCACCCCTCGTTCAACGAGCCGTCGAACGCGGGGCCAAGGTGGTGGTCATCGATCCGCGGCGGAC
>JAYSLK010000088.1:0-1697 GCA_043725585.1 Actinomycetota bacterium | reverse complement strand
CGCAGGCTCTGCATGAGCTCGTCGACCGTCACGCTGCGGCCGACATCGGCGCGCAGGGGAACGGTGTTGATCATGCATCCCACCATGTCTGCGGCGTCCGGCGTGGAGTGCCGCCCCGACCGGGTCGACCCGAACACCACGTCGTCGCGCCGTGAGTAGCGCCCGAGCAGGACCGCCCATGCGGCCATGAGCGCCGTGCCCGTGGTGGCACCGGCTTCCCGCGCACGAGCATCGAGTCGATTCATCACCTCCGTCGGCAACACGCGGATCGCTTCAGCCGCCTTCGGCACAGCTCCACCCACGAGCGGCGCTGCAAGGCCCAGCTGAAGCGGTTCCGAGTAGCCGGCGAACCGCCGCCGCACGTACTCCTCGGCGCCGACGAGATCCTGACGGGCAACTGCGTGGACGTGGTCCGCAAATCGCGGCGCCGGTTGCAGCTCGACCGATCGCCCCGCGAGCAGCCGCTCGTAGACGTCGAACAACTCCTCCATCAGCACCCGCAACGAGCGACCATCGACGTGGATGTGATGGTTGGTCCACACCACGATGGTCGACGGGCCGAGCGCGTCCGAGCCGACGTCGAAGACCTGGATCTTCAGCTCCGGGTGGGCCACCACGTCGTAGCCCACCTGCCGGTTGGCGTCCATCCACCCCAAGAGGAGCCTCTGGATCTGCTCGCCCGACTGCTCACGCCAGTCGATGTGGCCGACCCGCACCCGAGCCTCCGACCACACGATCTGCTCGGGCTCCTCTCGCCGGACCCAGGCATACGACGTGCGCAGCGCTTCGTGGCGAGCCTGGACGCAGATCCACGCTTCTTCGAACACGTCGCGCTGCAGGGATTCGCCTGGCATTCGGAGCAAGATCTGCTGCAGATTGACCGCTGGCTTGCCCTGCATGGGGCCCTCGAACAGCATGCCGAGTTGGATCGGCGTGAGTCCGAAGCGACGCACCACCACCGGCTGGTGGTGCACGCGTGTCGTCACTTCATGAAAGGTCACCTCGATGTATCGGCACCTCCACACGCTCGGTTGAGGCTTTGCACCGCGGTGGGCTCAGGCGGCAGTCCAGGCAGGTGCGGTGGGGTCACCGCGCCAGTAGCGCAGCCGGAGTTCGGCCTCCTTCGCTGCGACGGGGTCGGTGCGCCCTGCTCGCACGCGCATCAGCGTGGCCGCCACCAGACGCAGCTCCGCCAACACCTCGGCGACCGGTTCGCCCCTCAGCGACGAGCCGTAGCCGTCGGCAAAGGTTTCATAGACACCCGGTGCCCCACCCCAGCGCGAGGTCCAGTTCATCAGCGGTCCGTGGTCCCATGCGCGCGGGCCGAGGGACAACAGGTCCCAGTCGAGCAGCACAGGCCCGTCGACAGCCGCGATCACATTGCCCGGATGCACGTCGCCATGACACAGCACGACCTCGCCGATCTCGTTGCGCCAGTTGCTCCCGGCGATCACCCGATCGATCCCCGCACGCGCAGCCTCATCGAGGTCGGACCCGATGTCATCGAGCAGCGCATCGAAGTCCCACCACGGAAACGACATGCACGGCGGCGTGGGGTAGTGCGCCGAGACGTCGGCGATCTCGTCGACCGAGCACGCGTGCAGACGTGCCACCATGGCACCGACCTCGGCCCAGTCGATGGATCCGGCGGCAGGCTCGCGAACCTGGGCGAACACGGACAACTCACCCGCGACGAC
>JAYSLK010000087.1:0-3428 GCA_043725585.1 Actinomycetota bacterium | reverse complement strand
GTCGTTGGTCGGCTCGTCGAGCAGGAGCACGTTGGGTTGCTCCACCAGCGTGAGCAGCAGTTGCAGTCGCCGCCGCTCTCCGCCGCTCAGGGTGCCGATGGGAGCGAACTGACCGTCGCCGTCGAACCAGAACCGGCGCATCAGCGCCAGGTCCTCGAGCGACGGCTGCCCCTTGTCGCCGGCGATGGCCTCACGCACCCGCTGGCCGAGGTCGAGCTCGCGGCCCAGTTGGTCGTAGTAGCCGATGCGGACCGTGGCGCCGACCTCCACTGCGCCGGCGGTCGGGGTTCGTCGGCCGCTCACCAGATCGAGCAGCGTGGACTTGCCCGCTCCGTTGGCGCCCACGATGCCGATCCGGTCGCCCGGCTCGAGTTGCACGGTCACTCGTTCGAGCACGAACGTTCCGTCCGGCCACGCGAACGACGCCTCGCGGAGCTCGACGCCTTTCGACCCGAGCCGTTGGCTCCCCATCGCCAGGGTGAGGTCGCCCTGCCGAGCGGGCGCGTCCGGACGTGCCTCGACGAGTGCGGTCGCTGTGGCCAACCGCGCCTTTGGCTTGGTGGTGCGCGCCGGGGCACCCCGGCGCAGCCACGCCAGTTCGCTCTTGGCGAGGTTGCGTCGGGTCTGCTCTGCGGCCTCCGCTTGCGCTTCGCGTTCGGCTCGCCCGTCGAGGTACGCCGCATAGCCCGAGCCGGCGTGCCAGCCGGAGGGGATGTGAAGGTAGGCGGCACCCCTGTCGAGTTCGAGCACCTTGTTCGTGACTCGGTCGAGCACGTGGCGGTCGTGGGTGACCATCAGCAGCCCGCCCCGGTAGTCGGCCAGCCACCGTTCCAAGAAGGCGATCGCGTCCAGGTCGAGGTGGTTCGTGGGTTCGTCGAGCACGAGGAGATCGTGCTCGGCGGCGAGCAGTTGGGCGAGCGCCGTTCGCTTGGCCTGCCCGCCCGACAGATCAGCGGTGCTGTCGTCGAGCATGTCACCCATGCCCAATCGGGTGAGCATGCCTCACCCTGCCAGTCGTGCCCGACCGCCTCGCGAACCGTGCCCGGCGCGAGGTGCGGTTGCTGGGCGAGCACCCCGACGCGAGCGCCGCGCCCCCATCGAACGGATCCGATGAACCCGTCCGGATTCGGTTGTGGTTCGATCTCGCGCGCCAGCATGCGGAGCAGCGTGGTCTTGCCCGACCCGTTGATGCCCACGACCCCGATTCGGTCGCCGTCGTTGACGGTCAGCGAGACATCGCCGAAGAGCGGTCGGTTGGGGCGTGCGGCGGCGAGCCGGGTGGCATCGATGAGGATCATGGTGCGGTGCGCTCGAAACCGCGATCGCCAGGCCTCCGACGAGGCCTGGCGATCGACATGGTGGGCCGGGAAGGATTCGAACCTTCGTAGGCTGTGCCGGCAGATTTACAGTCTGCTCCCTTTGGCCGCTCGGGCACCGACCCTGGTTGCGGCCGCTCACGCTACCGGGCTGCACGACCACCGACCAACCGGTTCGCCCCGCGTTCAACGGCCTACCATTGCGGCATGCCGAGTTTCGATGTCGTCTCCGAAGTCGATCGTCAAGAAGTGAGGAATGCGATCGATCAAGCACAGCGGGAGATCACCACCCGCTTCGATTTCAAGAACACCAACTCCTCGATCGAACAGGCAGATCTGGTGATCACCCTGCGCACCGTGAGCGAGGACCGACTGGCCGCCCTCCGAGTGGTGATCGAAGAGAAGCTGGTGAAGCGCGGCGTCTCGCTGCGGGGCGTCGACTACGGGACGGTCGAGGAGGCCACGCAGAACACGGTCCGACAGGTTGTGACGATCAAGGTGGGCATCTCCAGCGACAAAGCCCGCGAGATCAACCGGACGATCAAGGAGAAGGGCCCAAAGGGCGTGAGCAGCCAGACCCAGGGCGACAGCGTTCGGGTGACCGGGAAGAAGCGCGATGACCTGCAAGCCGTGATGGCGCTGTTGAAAGGCGCCGACCTGGAGATCCCCCTGCAGTTCAACAACTTCAGAGACTGACGATCGCAGCGGTCACGCCGTCACTTGCGATGGCCTCAGCGCTCCGCGTCAACCGACGCAGGCGGTGCGGATCCCATCGAGCGCTGGCGTGATCTGCGCCTGGTCTCCGGTGGCGATGATCCCGAGGACGTCGAACCCTCGAATCGCGTTCACGGCACATGCCCGCTCAGCGTCGTCGTTGGCCCCGAGGTCTCCGATCACGGAGAGCTCGCCCGTCGACTCGCCGAAGGTCGGGATCTGATCCTTCAGCACCGTGTCGAACTCCGGGCCGGGGTCGCACGAGAACACCGTGATCTGCTCCGAGCCGATCTCGGTCACCGTGGCTACGGCTTCCGCAGGCCCCGCTGTTACCCACTGACGTAGGGCGTCGAGCATCCGGAGCCGACCGACTTCGTCGATCGTGGCGATGGTCGCCTCCACGCAGACGCCGTTGGCGGTCTCCGAGACCACGACCCTGTCACCATCCCACGTCAGCGCGGCATCCCACGCCACGGCCGGCTCGAGACGCCCCGCCAACACGTAGTACCAGTACAACATCCCACGCGACTCGGTCAGCTCGCCGCCCAGATCATCGGGCCTGTACCCCAGGCCACGCGCTGCGTCGAAGATTCCGGCGTCGCTGCGTACGTTCGAACGCAACAACTCGTCGCGACCGGCAGCGCCATCGGCCGCGTCGAAGTACTCGGCGGTTCCGCCAGCGGCACCGACCAGGTCGACTGCATACCGAGGTGCGCCGACAGCGTCCTCGGCATGATCGACCACGATCCGGTTCACCTGCTCGACGAGGTCGGCGCTGTCGGCCTCACTCGGGTCGATGATCGCCATCGCGGTCGACACGGCGTCACCGTCGAACAATGCTCTCACGGCGATCTGCTCTGCCGGCGCGAGCCCGGCCAGTTCGGTGCTCCACCCGTAGTGCTGGTCGAGCAACGCCATGGTGAGCGCACGGTCCATTGCCAGCTCGCGCAGGTCGTCTGGAGTGTCCTCGAGTTCGTAGATCATCCCGTCGGTCGGGTCGTAGAAGACGGGACGGCTGCTCATCGCACCGCTGCCGATCAGGCTTGGCTCGATCCGGCCCTCCGCCAGCCCCATCGCTCGCCACTCGGCTGCGGTCGAGTCCAACTCGGCCTCGGTGGTGCCGAGCCAGCCGGTCGCCAACTTGACCGCGTACTCGCCGGCAGGCAGTTGCTCGACCTTGACCGATCGCTTCCACTCGAGCTGACGCTCGGCGGACACCGCCTCGGCAAACGGCTTGAGTTCGGTGTCCCATCGCTTGTCGAGAACATAGATCTTCCCGAAGTACAGCCCAGCGCCCACGATGCCGAGCAGCACGATCAGCTTGAACATGACCCGAAACGGATGACGCTTCTTCCGGCGACGCACCGCAGGAGCCTGGAGGCCCGCCTGGCCGAGCAG
>JAYSLK010000086.1:0-8416 GCA_043725585.1 Actinomycetota bacterium | reverse complement strand
GCTGCGACCGGCAGCCGATCGAAGGTGAGGCCGACCCAGGTGTCACTGCTGTCGGGGGGCTTCACAAGGTCATCGTAGCTGTTCCGCACGCGGTCTCCCCGGGCTGTCGAGGAGGGACGGGCTCGCACCGCGGTGGCGCGATGCCACCGGCATCGATTCTCTCACTAACCTGTCGCACTCGTGGAGCGGAGTGGCCCCGATGATGCGCGCGACGACGCGCCGGACGACGCCTGGGGCGACGCGTGGGTTGATGCAGCCCCGTCCTACCCTCCGGCGCCCATTCCTGCGCACGAGCGAACCTGGCGCCATCCATCCGAGATCGGACAAGCTGCTTGGGCCACCAGCGAACCGCCCGTCACCCTCGGTCGCGGTCTGCTCATCACCAGTGGCGCGATCGGCTCTGCGCTCGGTGTCGCGGTGCTCTATCTGTTGTTGCCCGCCGGAATCGCGACTCCCTCCGCATCGCCAACGGTGACGTCGTCGATCTCGACCGCCCGGTCCGCGGTGACCGTCGCTCCAGAGACGACGTCGGTGACCGCGTTCGAGAACGTGCAGTCGACCAGCGCGCTCGATGACGCACCCGATCTCACGCTGCCAGCGCCCGACACGCCGAGCACCGTGCTGGTGATGGCGCTCGCCAGCACCTCGCCCGAGCCGGTCTCGGTGGCCGTTGCGATCGAGGGAGATCCCTACGTGGTCACCACTGCGAACGCGCTCGAGTCGATCGGCGAGGTCAACCTGCTGGGTCCGGGCGACCGCGAACTCACCCCGCGAATGTCGGCCGAGCTCATTTCGATCGAGGGCGACCTGGCCTATTTGTCACCCTCGGCGCAGATGGAAGTGGTGAGCTTCGCGTCCACCGCGTCGGCCGAGCCGGGCCAGATCGTCACCGTGCTCGCCGATGTACCGACCGATGTGAGCTACGTCGCACCCGGCACATCAGGTGGCGTACCCGAACTGGACGCAGGCCGCATCGTCGAAGGCACTCCCGTGATCGATGCCACCGGGGCGCTCGTGGCCCTCTGCACCCTGGTGATCGATGCCGACGGTGCCCACGTCGACATGGTGGCCATCGAAGCTGCCCCTCCCGATGATGTGGTGCCATCGTCGACGAACCCCTCGGACGGCTCGATCGATGCCGGCATCAGCGTCGACCCCGGTTCCGGCAGCACCGGCAGCACCGACACCAACGACGGGCTCGGCGTTGGCGGCAGCGACGCCGCGCCAGGTGCGCCAGCTGCGCCAGCTGCGCCAGGTGCGCCAGGTGCGCCAGGTGCGACGACGCCCCCGACGACCACCACGACGACAGCACCCGGCTCCCCCGCAGCCGCCCCCTCGGTCACGACAGTGGCCAGCACAGTGGTCACCACCGCGATCACCACTGCGATCACCACGGGGGGCGGCGTCACCGGCGGCGTGGGTGTCGGTCCATCGGCCTGGGTGGGTCTGCGATTCGATGGGCCCCCATCGGCACCGCTCACGATCACCGGTGTGGTCGCCGGGAGCCCGGCGATGGCAGCCGGTGTGATGGTGGGCGAACGAGTCGTGGCGATCGACGGTGCCGACGTCGCAACGATCGACGATGTCGTCGCTGCGCTGAAACGTCACCAACCCGGCGATCTCATGCGGCTCACCCTTGTCGCCAGGTCGACGCCGACGTCGAACTCCTCCGGTTCCCCGACGACGACGGTCGTCACTGGCCTGAGCGGTAGCCAGAACAGCCGCACCGTCAGCGTCGTGCTCGCCGCCGTCTCGCCCACACTGTGATCGACGTGGCGATGCCCACGACGGCCAGGCCGGCAACCAACATCCCGCCGAGCGCCAGTTCCTGACGACGCTTCGGAGTGACCATCGTCCACCACCTCGCCTCCGTCCCCTCGACGTAGGCCTGTTCGTTGGTCACCGTTGGCGACCAGCCAGCAGCCTTCAACCGATCATTGGCCACCAACCATGGTGAGTGTGTGTAGCTGCGCAACCCGGGCGGGATCGGCCCGCGCTGGAACCTCCACCGAAGGGAGGTGACCACCTCTGCCAGTCGGTCGGGCAACTGAACCCGCGGCCGAGCACCGGCCAGCGCCCGCACCGCCGTCGCCGGGATGCTGCCATCCGGCGCCACGTTGAAGACACCGTCGAGGCGACGCTCTGCCGCTAGCACCACACCGGCTGCAAGGTCGTCGAGATGGAGGAACTGCGCCGGCGGATCGTCGATCGCGAACCGCTGGCCCATGCCGGCGGCGAGCGCCCGCGCCAGACCCGACGTGCCGTTCGCAGCCATCGGGACCGCGGGTCTCAACACCGCGACGGTGCGGTCAGGGCCGGCACGGCGCCAGTCGTCGGCCATCTGCTCCACTGCGGCGAGTTGAGTGGCGTAGCGGAACTCGTTGTCGGGCCGCAGGACTGCGTCCTCGGTCAGTGGCACGGGGTTGTTCTCCCACGCGCCGTAGACCATCGCCGACGACACGACCACGAGGTGCTCGGCGCGCCCGAGGCCGGCGAACATCTCTGCAGCGCCTGCAGTGATGCTCTCTCGACGTCGGGCCCTGGCGTCGGGATCGGAGCCACCGGTGTACACCGCGATCTCGGCCTCGTCGAGAGCCACGCTCTCGTGCACAGCCACGGTCGCGAGAAGGCTCAGCACCCGCGTGCCGAGCGCACTCTGTGCATCGCTCACCCACACACCTGTCATCTCGTGAGCTCCTCGGAAATCGGTGCGCAGCCGGACCGGCCGAACACGGCCGCGCAGCGGATCGTAGACCGACCTCGCACATCACATCGATCGCCGTCTGCGCCCTGGCACCGCTGTCCTCGCACCGGCCCTGGTGACACACTCCGCCGGGCTGGCCGTAGCATGCCGGACATGGCCGATGATGACGCCGGTTCCGGCCGGGGCGAACCAGACTCCAATCCCTTCGCGAACATGCCGTTGTTCGGGGACCTCGCCAAGGCACTCCAAGGACAGGGCCCGCTCAACTGGGATGCAGCCAAGCAGTTCGCCGCCCTTGCGTCATCTGGCGCGACCGGATCTGGTGGGGGCGCGTCGGCCGGGATGGGCGACGCCAACGTCGAACCCACGTTGCGCATCGCCTACGAGAACCTCACCCCGATCGCCGAGATGCACGTGCGCGATGTCACGGGGTACGAGGGCCCATCGGCGACGCTCGAACTCGTCACCCCGTCCACATGGTCACAGCGCACCCTCGAGGCGTATCGGCCACTTTTCACGGAGCTCGCGGTATCGCTCACTCGCGCGCCCGATGGTCCCGACCCGGATGACGCCGACCCCGACCCGATGATGGCGATGATGGCGGGCCTCAGCCAGATGATGGCACCGGCGATGATGGGCATGTCGATCGGCTCGATGGTCGGTCGTCTCGGGTCGCGGGCGTTCGGCCAGTACGACCTTCCCATTCCGCGCGCGTCGAGCGCGCTGCTCGTCGTTCCCCGCACCGTCGATCAGTTCGCACAGGAATGGAGTCTGCCTCTCGACGAGATGCGTCTGTGGGTGCTCGCCCAAGAGCTCATCGGGCACACCGTGTACTCACATACGGCGACCCGCGATGCCATCACCTCGCTCGTGAAACATCACGTCGGCGCGTTCCGAGCCGACCCGACCGGCGTGTCGGAGAAGCTCGCCGAGCTCGATCTCGAAGGCACCGACCCGATGAGCGCGATCCAGAAGGCGTTCGCCGATCCGGAAGTTCTCCTCGGAGCGGTCCGTTCGCCCGAGCAGGTGGCGATGGCCCCCGTGCTCGACGCCTCCACGGCCGCAGTGGTCGGGTACGTCGACTACATGGTCGATGCCGTGGCAGCACGACTGATCGGTGGCGATGCGCTGCGCATCGCAGAAGCGGTGCGTCGCCGTCGCCTCGAGGCCGCAGCCGAGGACGTGTTCATCGAGCGGCTGCTCGGACTGCAGGTCACGCCGGCGCTCGTACAGCGCGGCAAGAACTTCGTGTCGGGCGTCGTCGATCGTGCCGGCGAGTCGTCGTTGTCGCAGCTGTTCGCGACCGCCACGTCGCTGCCGACTCCGGCCGAGCTCGACGCGCCAGGCCTGTGGCTCGCCCGCATCGCGCTCTGATCAACGAGTCGACTGTGGACGCGAGCGCTCACGAGCGCGAGTACTCACCGTCGAGCTGTGTCGCGTCGATCGACGCCGAGCTCGCGCGCTACGCGGACGACAGCGCCGCGGCAAGCGCGCTGCCCCACCGCCTGCTTCGCTACGGCGATCACCCGGACGAGCAACTCATCGTGTTCGACGCCCTCGTGGGCGGGCCCACTGCACGTGTTCATCCATGGCGGCTACTGGCAGGCGCTGTCGGCGTCGCAGTCCCTGATGCCGGCGCCGGCGCTGACGGCGGCCGGACGATTGTTCGCATCGGTCGACTACACGCTGGCGCCTCTGGCCACGATCGGCACGATGATCACCCAATGCGTTCGCGCCGTCGAGCGCGTCGTTGCGGAGCTGCAGCCCTCGTCGCTCACCGTCTCCGGGAGTTCGGCAGGCGCCCACCTCGCCGCACACGTCGCGCGATGCGCACACGTGCGGATCGACCGCCTCATCCTCCTGAGCGGCATGTTCCAGCTGCACCCGTTGATCTCGACATCGGTCAACGATGCGCTCCACCTCGACAGCGCTGCCGCCGACGACTGGTCGGTGCCGGTGTCGCCCCGGCCGTCGGCACAGGTCGTCATCGTCCACGGCAGGAACGAGACCGCGGCGTTCAAGGCCCAGAGCGCTCGCCTCGCGGCGGCCTGGGGGGTTCCGGCAGTGGAGGTGGACGATCGAAACCACTTCGATCTGGTGTACGACCTCGCGGCGATCGACCTCCGGCTCGGTGTGCCGGTGCGGGCCGCGGCGGGCGCCGTTCGGGGGTCGCGGACGAACGCCGACTTGCCGAACGACGACCCCGAGGCGGGGCTGGTGGCGGCGGAACGCCCGGGCGCACCGCGACGATTGGCCCGCGAACTGCTCGACCCGACCGTGATCGCGACCCGCTCGGCAGGCGCGTCCAGGCCCGACTGAGCGGGCGCGGCACCGTGCGGCCACGGTCGGCCGCCCGCGTGCCCACGACGTAGAAACCCGCCACCGTGGCGGCAACCAGGCCGACGAGAACGAATCCGAGGCGTCCGGGCATCCGCACCAGCACCGGCACGAGCCCGGCCCCCACCCAACCCAGCTGGAACTTCGTCTCGAACTGGGCAAAGGCCCGACCTCGATTGGCGTCCGGGGCATCCCGCTGGACGACCGCCTCGAACGCGAGCCGGCCGATCGCTGCGGCGAAGTTCACCGAACCGGCCAGGAGCATGCCCGCCACCACTCCTCCGAGCACCGTTGTGACGAATCCGGCCAACGCGACGAGCGACACTGCGGCGGCGAGCATCGTCTCGACGCGCAACCGCGACCTCACGATCGGCGCGAGCGCGTTTCCGGTCATGGTGAGCAGACTGGCGAAGCCCAGCGCAGCGCCGAACCAGACCAGACCAGCGTCCTGGGCGCGGAACCAGAAGAACAGATGGAAGAAGGTGAACCCCGCGCTGGCGCGAAGGAGGAGCATCGCGTTCGACGCCAGGACCACCCGATCGGAGTGCAGTTCGGCGCGCTCGTCTCGGTCCGCCGAACGGGCTGCGATCACCTCACGAGGAAGGCGCGTCGCAGCCACGAAGGCGAAGCCGAACAGCGCCGCCGCATAGAGCAGCGTCGCTTCCGCACCGATGGACTTCTGCATGATGCCGGCGGGCACGATTGCGACGGCACCGACGAGGCCGGAGATGAGACCGAGTTTCGAGTTGGCCTCGACGAGCTCCGCTTCGGTGCGCACGACCGTCGGCACCAATGCGCTCTTGGAGATCGCGTAGGTCTTCTGCGCCACCATCGCGACGAACGCCAACGGGAACAGCACCAGGCTGTCCGCGTTGAAGGCCATCAGCACCGACAACACCACACGACCGACGGTGATCGCCTGGATCACGAGTCGGCGTCCTCCTGCCATGCGGTCGATGGCTGGTCCGATGAGGGGGGCCACGAACAGGAAGGGAACGAAGCTGATGCCGAGGAACATCAGCACTCTGCTTCGGGCCGCATCGGCGTCGAGGCTGAAGAGCACCGAGTCCGCGAGAGCCACGGCCATCGCTGCGTCGCCCGCGGCGATGGCTGCGTGAGTGCGGGCCAGCCGGCCGAAGCGCGATCCACTGGCGATCACGCGCCGCGCAGCCGGCGGCTCAGCAGGGCGACGGTTGCTCACATCGGCATCGTAGGGTGCGACAGCGGTTCGTGCGGTGCGCACCCCACAGGCGTGAACGACGCTGACGACCTACTTCGACCGTTCGTACTTGTACCCGAGACCTCTGATCGTCACGATCCTCGTGGGGTTGGCCGGATCGGCCTCGACCTTGCCGCGAAGTCGCTTCACGTGCACGTCGAGCGTCTTGGTGTCGCCGACGTAGTCGCTGCCCCACACTCGATCGATGAGGACGTCGCGAGGCAACACGCGACCCGCATTGGCCAGCAGGAGGTGCAGGAGCTCGAACTCCTTCAACGGCAAACTCATCGGTTCGCCGTCGACGAGCACCCGGTGCTCATCCGGGTCGAGCGACACGTCTCCGACAACGATCGAACCGATCGCGAGGTCCTCGATCATGTCGGTCGCAGCAGCGTTTCGGCGCAGCACAGCACGCATCCGGGCGACGAGTTCGCGGATGCGGTACGGCTTGGTCACGTAGTCGTCCGCCCCGACTTCGAGGCCGACGACCGTGTCGATCTCCGAGCCCTTGGCCGTGACCATGATGATCGGCACCTGCGACTTCTTGCGGATCTGGCGACACACGTCGATGCCGCTGATCCTGGGCAACATCACGTCGAGCAACACGATGTCCGGTCGCACGATGTCGAATCGTTCGATCGCCTGGTACCCATCGCGCGCTACCTCGACGCGGAATCCTTCGCGTTTCAGCCCGACGAGGAGCGCATCGACGAAGCTCTCCTCGTCTTCGACCAGAAGTACCAACGGCGCGTTCACGGCGCCACCGGGACCCTGAGTGTGAACGTGCTGCCTTCGCCTTCGATCGATGACACCTGAACATCTCCCTGATGGTTGTTGGCGACGTGTCGCACGATGGCGAGGCCGAGTCCGGTGCCGCCGGTATCGCGGCTGCGCGCACGATCGACTCGGTAGAAGCGCTCGAAGATGCGATCGAGGTCCTTGGCCGGGATGCCGACCCCGCGGTCGATCACCCGCAAGCCCACGTAGGCGGCGTCATCGACGACGGAGACGAACACCTCTGCCCCTGCATCGCTGTACTTGACGGCGTTGTCGATGAGGTTGCTGATCGCCGACACGAGCTGACGCCGATCACCGAGGACCACGACGGATGGATCCGGCTCTTCGAGATCGATGCGGATGTCGCGCTGCTCGGCTGCGGCAAGCGAGCGGATGACGGCGCTACGGAGCACGTCGTGCACCGCGACCCGGTCGCGAACGGCTTGACCGCCGAGCTCGATGCGCGACAGCTCGAGCAGGTCGTCGATGGACGTTGCGGCACGATGTGCCTCATCGACCATCTTGTTGGCCAGCCGGTGCACGACCTCGAGATCGTCTTCCTCGGACACCGCTTCGGCCAGCACCGCGAGGGCTCCGACGGGCGTCTTCAGCTCATGGCTGATGTTCGCCACGAAGTCGGTCCGCACCGCATCGAGTCGGGCCCGTTCGCTGATGTCTTCCACGATGACCAGCGCGCCTCCCTCGGCGTGCGGCGTCGCCTTCACCTGGATGACCCGCTTCGGAGGTCCGAACAGCTCGAGCGATGCGACGGATGCCTTGCCGGCGAGCGCTTGGCGCACCTGACGGCCGATCGCCTCTTGAACGAGGACATCGCTGTGACCACGGCCGACTCGCGTCGAGTCGTTGCGGCTCAGCACGTCGCCGTTCGAGTCGACGAGCTGCACGCCGATCGGCAATGCGTCGAGCGCTGACTGTGCTCGAGTGAGCTCGAGTCTGACGCGCACGATCTCGTCGCGCGCGTCGGCCAGATCCGATGAGTCGCCAAGGAGGGGCTCGCGACGGCGATGGAGAAGTCCCATGGGCCGGCGTGTCAGCTGAGCCCGCCGCCATCGCCGGTGGCGGCATCGAGCGGAGCGGCTGCTGGAATGCGTGGGATCTCGCCGGTGAGGTCGACCCTGGTGCGGAATCGTGCGGCACCCTTGTGCTCGGGCAACCAACCGGTGATCACGAACCGCACGCGCTCACCGATGTTGACGGCGTGGTCACCGATCCGCTCGTAGAAGCGGGCAACCACAGCCAACTGCACCGCAACCTGCAGATCGATCCTGCCGCCGGCATGGCTCTCGAAGATCGCCTGGACGAACTGCTTCTGGAGCCCGTCGAGGTACGAGTCCATGTCGTCGATCGCCGCCGCCTTG
>JAYSLK010000085.1:0-3050 GCA_043725585.1 Actinomycetota bacterium | reverse complement strand
GCACCACCGAGGGCCTTGCCCAGGGTGCCGGTGATGATGTCGACCCGGCCCATCACTCCTGCCGCCTCATGGGTGCCTCGGCCGTCAGCCCCGGTGAAGCCGACGGCATGGGAGTCGTCGACCATGACCAGTGCGTCGTACCGCTCGGCGAGATCGCAGATCGCCGGCAGGTTGGCCAACACACCGTCCATCGAGAACACGCCGTCGGTCGCGACCAGGCGATGGCGGGCGCCGGACGCCTCCTGCAGGCGTTGCTCGAGTTGATCCATGTCGTTGTTCTCGTACCGCAGCCGCTGCGCTCGACACAGGCGAATGCCGTCGATGATCGACGCGTGGTTCAGCGAGTCGGAGATGACCGCGTCGTGCTCATCGAGGATCGTCTCGAACAGGCCGGCGTTGGCGTCGAAGCACGACGAGTAGAGGATCGTGTCCTCGGTTCCGAGGTACGCCGACAGCCTCGCCTCGAGCTCTTTGTGCACGTCCTGCGTTCCACAGATGAACCGGACCGAGGCCATGCCGTAACCGCGCTCGTCGAGCGCTCGCTTCGCCGCATCCACGAGGACCGGATGATCTGCGAGTCCGAGGTAGTTGTTGGCACACAGGTTGAGGACACGGCTGCCGTCCAACAGCTCGATGTGAGCTGCCTGCGGCGTGACGATCACGCGTTCGCGTTTGAACAGGCCCTCGGTCACCAACTCGGCGCACCGTTGCTCGAGGTCGCCAAGAATCTTGGTACGCATGTACCGAGAATAGCCCGTCTCGATTCGCCGCCGATCCCTCCCGCAAACCGAACCCTGTTGAACTGTCGGCCACCCGACAGCGTGACATCGCGAGGCTGCGTACGGTCGAGGTGCCACGGCGCTCCCGAGTGCCCTGGTGCCAGATCCGTTCCCGACGGGAGAGCCCGGGAACCCTCCTGCCCAGAGGTATGGGGGCGGCGATCGAGGGGGCGGCCTCGATCGCCGGATCAGTGCCGGCTGCGCGCCGGCGGTGTCGGCTCCGCCGCGGCGGGCCGCGCCAGCGCTCCCGATTCGAGACCGAGTTCGCGCTCGGTCAGCCGCCACAGCACGTGGTTCATCTCGAACGGTTCGAGGCCTGAACCGATCTGGGTCTGCAGCGCATAGGCATCGCTCAGCGCAACCACCATCCAGGCGGTCTCGTGCGGATGCTCGCAATGGAACACGCCCAGGGCGATCCCACGCTCGATCACCCCGACCACCAGCTCGTGCCACGCCACCGACAACCGACGCGATGTCTCCTGCAGCTTGGGCGAGTGGTACGCCTCCGCCCACGCCTCCAACCAGAAGCGATACGCCGCTTCGCCCCCGCCGGGACCGAACGGTTCGGTGATCTCGCGCAGTTGGGCGAGCGGGTCGCGGTCGGAAGCGATCGCTGCATTGGCCTCGTCGATCTCCTCCAAGGCCATCGCTTCGAACGCGGCGGCGAGCAACGAGTCATGGTCGGGGAAGTAGTGGTGCAGCAGACCATGGGTCACCCCCGCTCGGGCTGCCACATGGCGGGAGGTCGTGCGCGCGAACCCGCGCTCGGAGATCTCGGCCACCGCTGCTTCGAGGATCGCTGCGCGGCGTTGCGCAGGCTGCATACGTGCCATGCGCCACATCCTACGCATCTGGGTTGCATGTTGGCCGAACGGCCAATATCTTATTAGCCATGTGGTCAACACGCGGCAGATCCAACACGCGCCAGATGCGCTCGCTGATGGCGGGAGCGCTCGCCATCTCCGCATCGTTCATGGTGGTGTTTCCTCTGCTGCCTTCGCTGCAAGACCGGGCGAACATCAGCACGGCCCAGCTCGGATGGATCGCCACCGCCGGCTTCGTCGCTGCGCTGGTCGCCCAGACCCTCATTGCTCCGCACGCCGACCGGGGCCGCGAACGACTCGTCATCAACGGTGCCATCATCACCATGGCCGTCTCCACGTTGATGTACGCCGTGGGCGACTCGATCCACTGGTTCATCGCCGGACGCATCGGCGCGGGACTCGCATATGGAGCGTTCACGCCGGCAGCCATCGGACTGATCGTCCGCCGCTTCCCCGATGCCCCCGGTCGCCAGATCGGTCGGTTGCAGTCCATCGAGCTCGGTGGCATGGCCATCGGCCCGGTGCTCGCCGTCGCAGGCAAGGTCGCGTTCGGTGTCGTGCCGACACTCGTGATCGCCAGCGTCCTCACCGTCGCGGTCGGCTTGCCGGCGCTGCTGGCCAAGCCAGCGGTCATCTCGTCGCTGCCGATCGGCACCGTTCGACCGCCCGAGTCGCATGGATCGTTCACCGACGGTGTGCGTCTCCTGCGTCACCGTTCGGTGCTCGCCGCGGCGATGATCATGACCGCGTTCTTCATCCCGATCGGCGCGTACGACGCTCTGTTCCCCCGCTTTCTTGCCGACATCGGTTCGAACGACTGGCTGATCGGTGCCGCCCTGATGGCCTTTGCCGTGCCGAGCATGTTCCTCGCGTCGTGGGCCGGTCGGCAGGTCGATCGGCTCGGTCCGTTCCGTGCCGCTGCCCGTGGTGGCGCGGCCAACATCGCCGTGATCGTCAGCTACGGCTTCGTCCGCGTACCGATGGTGGTCGTGATCATCGGACTGTTCGAGTCGGGCGGTCAGACGATCGTCGGCGCGGCCGGCGCGGCAGCGATGGGCTGGGCCGTTCCAGGCCGACGCGCCGCGACCGCCCAAGGCATCGGCGAAGCGCTTGCCACCGTCGCTGCCGCGCTGGTGGCGGCGATGGCCGCTCCGTTGTATGCGGCAGGTGGGGCGACCGCGCTGTTCGTCACCACAGCGGCGCTCACCGCCGCAGCGCTCACCGGCGGCGTCCGTCTCGGCCGGGCAGCCACACCGGTCGAGGCGCGCATCACCGTCCCCGTCGCACCGAGTTCCAGGCGCCACGTGCCGGCGATGGCCTGAAATCCTCGGTCGGACGCCCGCCCGGGTGCCGTCGCGAGCAGCACGTGCAGCAGACTGTCGGGATGAGCGCGCACGAGCTGGTCATCCGCAACGCGACCGTGGTCGATGGAACTGGCGGCCAACCT
>JAYSLK010000084.1:0-8125 GCA_043725585.1 Actinomycetota bacterium | reverse complement strand
AAGGTCGTCGTCCCTGGTCGCCCGCTCGGCCCGGCGTCTGCGGTTGCGAATTCCCCACCAGGCCGAGAACGTCCTTGCCTGTGCGATCGCGGAGTGGCGATACTGGCACTACCTCCGACGGCGGGTTGGAGGCACTTTCGGGCGGAAGGACAATTTGATGCGCGGTGGGACTCGCTGGAGTTCGGCTCGGCGACGCGCCGATTCCGATCGCCGCAGGTACTGGCGATGGTCGGCGGTCGCAGGAGTGCTCGCAACCACCCTCACGATCGCGCCCACCAGCCCGGCCCACGCCGTGCTGCAAGCGGGTGAGGGCATGCTCCGCGTGACCTCCAACCCGGCGGTGCCGACGCAGATCATCGTCGACGGAATCCCCCGCGACACCTGGGGTCTCAACTGGCTCGAGCTCCCCACCGGTCTCCACGTGGTGGAGTACACCGACGTACCCGGGTTCATCACACCACCGCCGATCTCGGTCAGCGTGCTCGACCAGGCAACCACGGTCGTGCGCGGCGACTTCGTGCGGATGGGCACGCTGCGTGTGACCACGTCGCCCGCGGTGCCTGCGCAGATCAGCGTCGACGGTCAGCCCGCCGATCAATGGGGAGTGTGGACCGACCTCCCCGCCGGCACACACGAGGTGTGCTTCGGGGACGTGGCCGACTTCACCGCTCCCGCCTGTCAGACCGTCGCGCTGGTCGCAGGTGCGACGACGGATGTCGTCGGTTCTTACACGACGTCGCCCGGCGCACCTGGCGAGGTGAACGTCGGCTACCTCCGGGTCGTCACCGATCCGGCCGTGCCATCACAGATCGTCATCGATGGCACCCGCCGTTCCACGTGGAGCACCACCTGGGTGGAGATGGCACCCGGTTCCTACGCGCTGTCGTTCACCGACGTCCCCGGCTTCCTCACCCCTGCGTCGTCGACGTTCACCATCACTGCGGGGCAGACCACGACGGTCACCGGGAGCTTCACTCGGCTCGGCACGCTTCGCGTGATCACCTCTCCCGCCGTCGTGTCCAGCATCTCGGTCGATGGGGTCGTCCGCGATGTGTGGGGTCTTTGGACCGATCTCACGCCGGGCGCTCACGAAGTCTGCTTCGAAACGGTGCCAGGCTTCGATCCCGTGCCGTGCCAGAGCGTGACGCTCGTCGCCGGCCAGACCACCGTCATCACCGGCGGCTTCGTCACCGAGGTCCCCCGACCGGTGATCAGCACGATCACGCCGCCGCAGGCGCACATCCTCGGCGGCACCACCGTCACCATCGCAGGTTCGAACTTCGTCGTCGATGCCACCTCGTTCAGCTTCGGTGGGACCCCGGCCACCGGCGTGTCGTGCGCCAACACCACGTCGTGCACCGCGGTCGTTCCTGCTCGAGCCACCACCGGCGGCGTCCTCGTCACCGCGACGGCGAATGGCAAGACGAGCGTCGGAGCGGCGTTCACCTACGTGGTGCCGCCATACCCGGTGATCACCACCCTGACGCCCAACCGAGGCACGCTCCAGGGCGGCAACTCGATCGCCATCACCGGTCAGAACTTCCGAGGTGATTCGCCCGCGACGATCGACTTCGGAGGCATCGCCGGACAGATCACATGCACCACCTCGACCAGCTGCACCGCGATCGCCCCGCCTCGCGTCACGGCCGGCACCGTCGACGTGTCGATCGACGTCGACGCACTCCCGAGCAACCTCAGCCCCTATCGGTACGCCCCCGCGATCACCGAGCCGCCTACGCCGCCGAGGAACATCACCGTGTTCCCGGCCCGCGACTTCGTGTCCACCGACGGATTCCCCGCTGTCGACGGTCCGTACACCGTCGAGGTGTGGCGCACCATCGGGGGCAACCCCGTCCGCATCGCTCGATCGACCTCAGTCACGCCCGACCCGAGCGGGCTGATGGAAGTGAACCATCCCGGAGGCGGCTGCTGGGTGGGCGTCACGCCCGACATCACCGGCGGCGACATCGTTCGCGTTGTCGATTCAGCAGGCCTTGCCGAGCAGACGCACTCTGCAGATGTGGCGACCGGGTCGCTCATCGTGATCGGGCCCACCCCCGGGGTGCCGAACCGCACCCGGGTCGAAGTGCACGGACACGCTGCCGATGCTTCCGGTGCGCAGCTGCCGATCGACACGATCGAACACCGCTTCGTCAGCAGCACCCTCTTCTCGACCGGTCGCCGCACCCTGCGGGCTCCGGGTGATGGCACCATCGCCTACGACAGCCCGACGAGTACGTCGTGGACCGCCGTGTACGACCTGTCAGCCTCCGACCTGGCGAATGCGACAGCCAACGAATCGCGCATCCTCTGGCTCGGCACCGATCCGTTGCTGGGCAACGAGTCGACGATCGACGAGCTCGGTCCGGGCGTCGTCGGTGGCCCGCAGGCTCCATGCACCGCGCCGATCGAGAACGACACCACCCCGCCGACGGTGCCGACCGCTGTCACCGCGACACAGTTTGCGGCGCCCTCGCTCGACAGCGTGCGGATCACGTGGAGCGGCGCCACCGACAACCGCGGCGTGACCGGTTACCGCCTCTACCGCAATGGATCGCTGCTGATCACCCGCCCGCCGAACGCTCGTGGGTTCGACGATCTGAACCTGACCCCCGGCACCTACGGATATCAGGTCAGCGCGATCGACGCCGCAGGCACCGAGTCGCCGCTCGCTCCGGGCGCGCCGATCCAGGTGACCACCCAGGAAGCACTCGAGCCCGACCTTGCGATCGCGCTGGCGACGTCGCCGCCGGCCGACCTCGCCGTCGGTTCGAACGCCACGTTCCGGATCACGGTGAGCAACGTCGGCGACTTCGCGACCAGCGGCCCGACCACCGTGACCCACACCCTGCCCTCCGGCCTGACGTTCGTGTCGGCCACCGATGCCGGCGGGGCCGGAACGGGGTTCACATGTGCAGCCGCGGCATCGGGCGCTGCAACGCTCGTCACGTGCCAGGCTCCGGCCACCGTGGTCATCGGTCCCCTCGGCACCAAGACGATCGACGTCGTCGCGACGCCCACCGCGGCAGCTGTGCCGATGGTCTCGACCATTGCGACCGTCTCCAACGCGAGCCAGTCGATCACCATCAACGACACTGCCACGCTCGATGCGCTCGTCGACGTCGTCACGCTCAACGTCAACGACCCGCCGTTCGGGGGTGTCAGCCTGATCGCGTTCCCCGCTCGCGACTTCGTGAGCATCGATGGGTACGGACCCGGCGACGTGGTCTCGGTCGAACTGTGGCGTGACGGCAACCTGATCGGCCGATCCCGCGGCAATCGGATCAACGACGCCGGTCTCGTCGAGGTCAACCATCCCGGCGGCGGTTGCTGGTCAGGCGACCCGCAGCACCCCCTCGGCGCACCCGGCGGCACCACGCCCGACATGCAACCCGGTGACGTCGTACGAGCCATCGGTCAGAACGGCCAGGCTCACCAGACCACCATCGCCGACGTTCGCGCACTCGCTCCCACGAACCCGGCACCTGGCACCATCGTCATCCGTGGCAGCGCTCAGGACGCTGCAGGGGTGCCGATCCCGTTGACACAACTCGATCAGCGACTCATCTCGGCCGGCGACCTCTTCGCCGCGACGGGTACACGCTCGCTGCGAGCCGACTCGGCCGGCGCCGGCACGGGCACGCTCGTCTACGACGCGATCGGCTCCATCAACTGGACGGCCACCTACACCGGCTTGAGCGCGGGCGACGTCGCTCTGGCGATGGCGGCGGAGTCACGCATCGTGTGGCTCGGCACCAATGCCGCCGCGGGGAACCAACTCACCATCCACGAGGTCGGCAGCGCCGTTTCGAAAGGTCCGAGCGCGCCGTGCACGGCACCGGCCGACGTCGTGACACCGCTGCCGAGCCGACCCGACATCGGCGTGGCGTCGAGCCACACCGGGAACTTCCAGGTCGCCGTCGCGGCGAGCTACGCGCTCACCGTCGGCAACGACGGCACTGGAGCGAACACCGGAGTCATCACCGTCACCCACGACCTGCCGGTCGGCATCTCCTACATCGGCTTCGCCGGAGCGTCCGAATGGACCTGCTCCACGTTCCAGCAAAGGGTCACGTGCATCCGCACGGGCGCCCTTGCAGCAGGTGGAACCAGCACGGTCACGATCGACGTGGCCGTTGCAGCAACCGCAGTGCCGGGCGGCACCGCGGTCAGCGCTGTCTCGACGCCATTCGATCGAGATCCAGCGAACAACCGGGCCCTCGATCCGACGACGGTGGTTGCGTGATGCGACGTCGAACGAGGAACCAACGACACACCGAGATGGGCGGAGGCAGTGCAATGGGCGGATTGCGATCGATCCAGCGGCACCAGAAGACACATCGGCGGGGGAACCCTCCGGACCAACGGACCGCTTCGACGGCGGGTTCGCCCGCGCAGGCGCCTCAACGCGTGCGCACGCGCCGTCGACTGATCGTCGGCTTCCTCTCCACGGTCGGCTTGCTCTGCCTCCCGAGCGCGATCACCCCCGCGCAGGCGATCCTGCAGCCCGGCGAAGGAATGCTCCGCGTCACCTCGAACCCTGCCGTGCCGACGCAGGTGATCGTCGACACCGTCGCTCGAGACACCTGGGGGCTCACCTGGCTGGAGCTGCCGGCGGGGAGCCACACCGTCTCGTTCACCGACGTGCCCGGCTTCCTCACACCTGCCACCCAGACCGTGATCGTCACGGCCGGGACGACCACCACGGTCGAGGGAACGTTCACTGCATTGGGCACGCTGCGCGTGATCACCGATCCGGCCGTTCCGGGCCAGGTGCTCGTCGACGGTCTGCCGCGCGATCAGTGGGGCCTGTGGACCGACATCGCCGCCGGCGCGCATCAAGTCTGCTTCGGCCCGGCCGGCGACTTCGCCGCACCGCCGTGTCAGTCCGTCACCGTCACGGCAGGGCAGACCACCACCATCACCGGCACCTACACCTCGGCCCCGGGGACGCCTGGCCCCAGCAACATCGGCCTCCTCCGGGTGACCACCGACCCTCCGGTCCCTGCCCGCATCTCCGTCAACGGCAACGACACGACGCAGTGGGGTCTCGGCTGGCTCGAGCTCGCTCCCGGCCAGTACACCGTGTCCTTCAGCGGCGTGCCCGGGTTCGCGACGCCTGCACCGCAGACCATCAACGTCGTGTCCGGTCAGACGACGACCATCACGGGATCGTTCTCCCCGCTCGGCATGATCCGCGCGATCACCAGCCCCGCAGTGGGTGCCAAGGTCTCGGTCGATGGCTTGGTCCGCGACATCTGGGGAATGTGGACCGACTTCCCTTCCGGCCCACATCAGGTGTGCTTCGAAACGGTCCCGGGCTTTGCTCCGGTGCCCTGTCAGAACGTGAACGCGGTGGCCGGCCAGACCGTCACCGTGACCGGCACCTACGCCCCGCCGGTGCTGAACCCCGCCGTCACCGGCGTGACGCCGGCCAACGGCTTCACCTTGGGAGGCACCGCTGTCACCATCAGCGGGCTGCGCTTGTCGACCGTGCCGGGTGAGACCTCGTTCACCTTCGGGGGCAACGCGGCGACGAACGTCGTCTGTACATCGGCGACGACGTGCGCCGCAGTCACGCCCGCCAATCCGAGCGCGATCCCTGTCACGGTTCAGGTGGTGGCGACGGTGAACGCCCTCAGCGGGGGCGGGGCGACGTTCGACTACCTCATCGCCCCGATCCCCACGATCACGTCGATGTTTCCGAACCGTGGGGGCCTCCAAGGCGACGCAATGATCGACATCCTGGGTACCAACCTCGTGGGGACGAACCCGGCCACGATCACCTTCGGCGGCGTACCCGGCGAGATCCTCTGCGATCCAGGCGTGTGCCTGGCCTTCTCACCGCCGTCGGTGAACCCGGCGACGGTGCCGGTGGTGATCACCGTCGATGGCTTCTCGAGCGTGGTGGGCCCAGGCACGATGTTCGAGTACACGAACGCGGTCAGCGAACCGCCGGTGGCCGACCACTACATCCAAGTGCGTCCCAACGGCGACTCGGTCGAGATCGGAAACTTCCCGTCGCTCGCACCACGCGCCTACAAGGTGCAGGTGTGGCGCCCGTCGGAGTTCGGCCGCATCCTCGTCTCACAGAGCACCGGGATCACCGCCGCGGTGGGACCGACGCGGATCAACTTCTCGAGCAGCAACGATGCGTGTTGGGAAGTGGTGACACCGAACATCGTCGCCGGTGACATCGTGCAGGTCGTCGATCCGTCCGGGATCGTCGAACAGACCACGGTCACGGCGACGACGACCATCGGTGTCAACGCATCGACGGTCTACTTCTTCAACGAGACCGGCGGCCCGCAGGGCGCATGTACCGCACCTCTCGAACCGGCGCTCGGCGGACCCTTCGGCTGACCGCGGCGGTCACGTACCCGGTGCGGCGAGGACGACCTCGTAGCTCCACAGTTCGGCCTGAATGGGCATCGGTGGCGGTGGAGCTGGCTCACCCTCACCCGAGTCGGGTGCACGGTGTCCGTGGGCGAACGACGCCGAGTTCCGCCATGCGTCGAACGAGGTGTCGTCACGCCAACGGGTGACCACGAGCCACGTGGTGCGATCGTCGGCGGGCTTCAACAACTCGAACCCTTCAAATCCGTCGTGGCCGTCGACGGCGCCGGCTCGGGCCGCGAAACGTCGGGCAACCTCGTCGCCCATCTCGGCCGGCACGGTGAGGGCGTTGATCTTGATCACAGTCATGCAGCGATGATGCCACGACGCGGGGCCGGCGCCATGAGGACACGGTGCCAACTGAGGGCATCGCACCGACAGTGCCGAAGGTCATCCACCTGTAGCGAGCCACATATGGCAAGCTCGTCGCGTGGCGATCGCACGGGAGGACTGGGCCACGAGCGTGGTGATGGCCGACGGCGAGACCGGCTACCTGCGGGCCATGACCCCGGCCGATGCCCCCACCCTGCTCGCCTTCCACGAGCGCCAGCCGCGGGAGAACCTCTACCGCCGCTTCTTCTCCCCGAAGCCAACGCTCACCAACGCCGAACTCGAGCACTTCACCGTCATCGACTTCATCGATCGTGTCGCTCTGGTGCTCGAGATCCATGGCGAGTTCGCTGCCTGGGCGAGCTACGAACGTTGGCCAGGCCGCGACGACGCCGATGTGGCCTTCATGGTCGATGAGGCACACCGGGGAGCAGGCATCGCCACATTGCTGCTCGAGCACCTCGCCGCGATCGCCCGAGCGAACGGCATTTGCCGGTTCATGGCCGACGTGCTCGCCGACAACCGACCCATGCTCAGCGTGTTCTCGAAAGCGGGCTGGCCGGTGCAGCGCCACTTCGACAGCGGCGTCGTGGAACTCGAGTTTCCGTTGACCGACACCGAGCAGTTCGTCGACTCGGTCGAGCTGCGCGAGCATCGTGCCGACAGCCGATCGATGGCTCGGCTGTTGTTGCCCCGGTCGGTGGCCGTCATCGGTGCGAGTGACGAACCCGGCTCGATCGGTCGGGAGGTCTGGTCGAACGTCGCGATGGGTGCGGTTCACCCGTGCTTCCCGGTGAACCCGCGACACGACACCATCGGTGGCGTGCGGGCCTACGCCTCGGTGCTCGACATCGACCACGACATCTGGCTCGCGGTGATCGCAACTCCTGCGGCAGTGCTGGAACAGGTCATCGACCAATGCATCGACAAGCGCGTTCGCGGCGCGGTCGTGATGACCGCAGTCGATGGCACCGGGATCGACATGGACGCCATCGTCGACAAGGCGCGGCGGTTCGGCATGCGCATCATCGGCCCGGCCAGCATGGGCATCGCGACCGGTCGGGGGACGGCCGATGCTCACTCATCAGCCGGCTCCTCAGCCGGCTCCTCGGGCGATACGGCAGCCGATCCGTCGACTGCCACGCCGATCGGTGTGCAGGCCGCGCTCGTGCCGATCGACCTGCCCGCCGGGGGCATCGCGATCTCGATGCAGTCGGGCTCGCTCGGCGCGTCGCTGTTGCAGCTGGCATCGCAGATGTCGATGGGGTTGTCGTGGTTCGTGTCGCTCGGCGACAAGGGCGACGTGTCGGGCAACGACCTCCTCCAGTTCTGGGAAGACGACGAGCGCACCACCGTGATCGCCATCTACACCGAGAGCTTCGGCAACCCGCGCAAGTTC
>JAYSLK010000083.1:0-11132 GCA_043725585.1 Actinomycetota bacterium | reverse complement strand
GTTTCGTCATGCGCAACAAGCAGTACGTGGCCGCGCTGCGCGCACAGGACGGCAAGCTGTTGATGAGCACGATGGTGTTCGCCGACGAGGTCGTGAAGACCGACACGATCGACGAACTGGACGGCCTCGACGAGATCGAGGTCAGCTCGAAGGAAGTGAAGATGGCCGAGGCGCTCGTGGAGAGCCTCTCGGCTGCGTTCGACCCGGAGAAGTACCGCGACGAGTACCGCGAGCAGGTGCTCGAGCTGATCGAGCGCAAAGCCGGTGGCGAGCTGTTCGAGGCACCTGCTGCGACGGCGGCGCCGCCGAAGGTGGTCGATCTGATGGCGGCGCTCGAAGCGAGCGTGAAGGCGGCGAAGGATGCACGCACTCGCCACCCCGCCGGTGGCCCGCATGATGACGGGACGCGTGCGCAGGCGCAACACGACGAGGCGCGCGGCGAGGTCGGGGCCAAGCCCAAGCGGGTGCGCAAGTCGGCGTGAGCAAGGGCACGCCTGTCACCGTCGGTGGACGCGACCTCACGCTCACCAACCTCGACAAGGTGCTGTACCCGGCGACCGATCCGTCGCGTGGGTTCCCCGGGCCGGCGGTCACCAAGGCCGAGGTGATCGACTACTACGCCCGCATCGCCCCGTGGATCCTGCCGCACCTGGCTGGTCGGTGCATCACGTTCCTGCGCTTTCCGGATGGCGCCGACAAACCCGGCTTCTTCGAAAAGCGATGTCCGAAGCACCGGCCCCCCTGGGTGCAGACCGCCGTCGGGCCCGGTGATCGCGGCGGCGACATCGGCTACTGCCGCCTCGACGAACCAGCGTCACTGGTGTGGTCCGCCAACCTGGCAGCGCTCGAACTGCATGTGCCGATGTCCGAGTCGGCCGACCTCGAGTCACCACGTGCCGTCGTCTTCGACTTCGACCCAGGTGCACCGGCCACGGTGGTGGAGTGCAGCCAGATCGCACTCGAGGTGCGCGAAGTGTTGGCCTCGGTGCGGCTGGAGGGCTTCTGCAAGACGTCGGGCTCGAAGGGCCTGCAGTTGTACGTGCCCCTCAACACCCCGTGCACCCACGAGGCGGCGGGCGACTTCGCCCTCGCCGTCGGCCAGGTGCTCGAACGCAAGCTGCCCGACCGGGTGACGACGATCATGGCCAAGGTGCAACGGCCGGGGAAGATCTTCGTCGACTGGAGCCAGAACAGCCGCCACAAGACCACGATCGGCGTGTATTCGATGCGGGCCCGGGTGCGCCCATGGGTGAGCACGCCGGTGACGTGGGACGAGGTGCAACGGTGCGCCGACGGCGACCTGCGCCTGGTGTTCGAGACGAGCGACGTGCTCGACCGTGTGGCCTACCAGGGAGACCTGTTCGCCCCCGTTCTGACGCTCGAGCAAGCACTCCCCACCCCCCGCTGACCTCCACCCCTGCGCGTTTGGTCACTTTCGCGTCGTATACACGCGTTCGCGCCCAAACACGCACGGGGCGAGTGTTGCGTTTGGGCGCGAGAGCACCGTGGCGACGCGAAAGTGACCAAACGTGCCGAGGGGTGGCGGAAGGGTCAGGCGGCGGGGGTGGCGATGAGCAAGGTCTGGCGGGGGGTGGCGTTGGGGTTGCGCTCACCCGCGAGGTTGGCCGCCACGATCACCTGGGTGTCGGTGAGGCGGATGCCACCGGTGCCGGTGACCGCCTGTCCGGCGATGTCGTCGAGCGACTCCCGCGACCAGGTGACGCCGTCCTGGCTGTGCAGCAAGAAAATCTTCGGCCCGGAAGGCTGGGCGCCCGTCGCTGTGGCGACGGCGGTGGCGAGGTCCTCGTAGGTGTACGAGCTGACCACGTCACCACCGGGTTCGCGGCGTACCTCGACCGTCGGCCCCCGATCGTTGTAGGCGACCGTGACGAGGTCGGAGTTCGACGAGGACTCGCCCGTCACCGTGGCGAGCACTGCGTCGGTGGCGTCGTCGATCACCCGGTGTGTGTAGCTGGTGTCGCCGATCTCGACGGTGATGCCGTCCTGGTTGAACGACACTCCACCGATCTCGGCCACCGGGTCGACGAACAGCGCGCCGATCAGCGAGATGCCGTTCGGGCCGATCGCGAACGACCCGCCGCCCATCGATGCCTGCACGCCGTCACCGGGCTGGACGAAGCTGTTCAGCGAGGTGGTCGTCCACGTGCTCGCTGCATCTCGCACCGCGACCACCTGCGTGTTGGTCACATTGTCGTAACCGCTCACGACGAGTCGGTCGCCGAAGGCGCCGAACCCCTCGACCCATGTGACCGGTGCTGCGCCGAGTGACGTCCACGAACTGCCGTCGGGTGAGGTGTACAGCGTGGTGGGTGTACGCCCGTCGGCGTTCACTGTGTTCACCGATGCGACGAAGGAGTCGCCGAGCGCAGTCAGGCGGACGTCGGCGGCGCCAGCATCGATGCCGAGGGGTGTGATCTCGGTGAAGGTGACGCCGTCGGCAGAGGACAGCATGCGGACCTCGGGGTGCATGAAGGTCTGCGCTGCACGCTCGGAGATGCCGAGCTCGGCCCAGGTGTAGCTGCGTGAAGTGCACGTCTGAACCTCGTTCGTGCCGGGGTCGAGCACAACGGTCGACGCAACACCGCCGAACGAGATCGTGGTGACGGTGGGGTCGTCGCAGCCGCCCGTCATCACGTCGACACCTGCGTCCGTCATGTTCCAAGGCAGGTCTCGAACCTCGGCGGGGAGCTTCGACTGGATGTCGACGATGGCGGTCACCTGGGCGCTGACGATCACGCCCGTCGAATTGGCGGCGATCGACGTAGCGTTGACGCCCACTGAGGTGACGCCCTGCTCGGCGAGCAGGGCGCTCGTGTCGAGCGGCAGTGCGGTGGTGCTCCAGGTGCGACCGCCGTCGACCGATGCGCCGACGGCGAGATCGCTCTTGCGCCCTGCGGCAGCCGCCGGGGCAGTGCCGTAGGTGAGAAAACGCCCGTTCAGTTCGGTCACGTTGCGGCCCGTCAGCGTCGGCGGCGAGGTGACCTGCTGCCAGGCGAGCCCGTCGTCCGATCGCCACAGCACTCCGGCGTAGTCGCCGCTCACCGCCGGCGCAGTCGACCACACGACGAACGGCCCCTCACCGGCCACCATGGCGTCGGGAGCACCCACGTAGAAGCTCACGGCCTCCGTGCTGTTCGGGTCGACGCGGTTCCACACGAACGACGACGGGACCAGCTCGATCGGGGCGACCGGGGCACCCGGGGTGACCGTGGCGGGCGGGCCGGGCACGGTCGTGGGGCCTGCGGTGCCCTGGGTGCCGTCGGCTGTAGGGGCTGCTGCGATGCGATCGGGATCGGCCGGCCGGGTGAGCACGTTGACAGCGGCGATCGAGCCGCCGGCGATGCCGATGACCGTGGCCACGCCCACGGCCGTACGTCGCCGGTGCTGGCGGCGGCGACCTTGGGCGACGACCACGTCGAGCATCGGGGGGCCGAGATCGACGTGTGCGGCCCGGTCGGCGAGACGATCGGCGAGACGGTCTTCGGGTGAGCGGTGGTCGTTGCGATGGGGGGTGTTCATCAGCGGTTCTCCTCGTGAGGGGCCATCAGGGGGGCGAGCAGGGGTTGGAGGCGATGGAGGGCACGGGCGAGGCGGCTCTTCACCGTGCCGGGGCGGATGCCGAGCGCATCGGCGGTCTGGAGCTCGCTGAGACCGAGCAGCAGCCGGCAGACCACGACGGCGCGGTGGTCGAGGCTCAACGAGTCGAGGGCTCGATCGACCGACGGGTCGTGCGGCGTGCTCTGAAAGTCCTGACCCGGCTGCGCCAGCCAGATCGGTGTCGGGCGCCTCCAGCGGCGCACCGCCGATCGACTCCAGTTGAGACCGACCCGGTACACCCAGCCGCCCGGATTGTCGAGCTGGCTCACGTGCGACCAGCGCTGGTAGGCACGAGCCATCGCTTCGTCGACCGCCTCGCGGGCGAGGTCGTCGTCGCGCAGGGTGAGTGCGAGCGCTCGGCCGACCGAGGTACGGCTCGCGACGTAGAAGTCCTCGAACGCTGCGAAGAACAGCTGTGCCTCTCCGACCATCGGTGGTTCAGCTGAGGTCTGGCGGGTGTCGGTTGCACCGTCGATCGTGAAGTCCACGTCAGGTACACACCGGTCGGTCTCGTTCGGTTCCATCACGTCCGCGCTCGAGCTGTGCGAGGAGTGCCGCGACCTCCGGATCGTCGGGCCGCAGCGCTGCAGCGGCCCTCCATGCGCTGCGAGCCAGGTCGATATCACCGGCGAGCGACGCAGCACGGCCCAGCTGCACCTGCCAACGGGCCCGCACCGGATCGCGTTCGACGAGTCGCTGCCACGCGGCGACGGCCGAGGCGACATCTGGGTCGTCGCCGGTGATCTTCGCCCGATCCGACAGCAGCGTGGCCCGGGCATCGAGTGCGATCGGATCGTCCGCCGACCAGTGCAGCGCTGCGTCGGCATGAGCGAGCGCACTGTCGATGTCGGCCAGCGTGCCCCGCTCGCGATGCAGAGCGATGACGATCGACCGGTAGCGAAGATCGTCGGGCCGGAGGTCGACGGCGCGTTCCGAAGCACCGAGGGCATCGTCGATGTCGTCGATGGCGAGTGATTGCTCGGCGAGTCGATCGGCGGCGACGTCGAGCACACCGGCGACGAGTGCCACCGGCGCGAACACGAGCGCAGCCAAGGCGACCGGACGGAGTCGGCGTGATTCCTGTGCCCGGTCGCTGCGTGGCATTGCCGCGATCAGCATCCCGGCGAACAGCCACCACACCGGGTCGAGCTCTGCGAGCGGGAACAGCAGCAGCTGTTGCGCAGCGTATGCGACCACCGCCGCTGCGAGCCCGACGCCAGCAGGGTCGGCGTGGCGGATCCGGCGCACGGCGATCACCACGATCCCGCCGACGAGCACCACGTACCCGAGCCCGGCGAGGATGCCGCCCGTGGCCGCGACATCGAGCGGTCCGCTGTGCGCCCGATCGGGCAGCACTCGGTCGCGCCCGTAGGTGCGCTCGTAGTCGGCGTCCACGGCGCCCATCGCTGCGATGCGGTAGCCCTCGGGGCCCGCACCGAGCACCGGGTGGTCGCCGATGATGCGAAGTGCCACGGCCCACTCGTCCGCCCGCGAGGTGGCGCCATTTGCCCGCTGCAGCACATCGTCGAGGCGGGGCGAAGTCAGCGTGAGGGCGAGTGCTACGAGCACCGCGCCACCGATGAGTGCGCGCCGACCCGGCCGTCGTGCTGCAACGAGCACGACGGCCGCGGCAACGATGCCGATCCACGCGGCGCGGGTGCCCGAGCCCACGAGAGCGAGCGCTGCTGTAGCGGATGCGATCGCTGCGGCGATCCGCCAGCCACGCTGTTCGCTCGGGTCAACCGCAAGCCCAGCACACACCGGCAGCATCAGACTGCAGGCCGCACCGAGGATCGCTGCGGAGCCGAACGGGCCGACGAGTCGCTCGCTGTCGGTGGCCACCGACAGGGGCGGTCCGACGAGCAGCTCCCACAACGTCCACGCACCGAGACCGAGCGCGCCAAGGACCGCACCGCGCAGCACGATCCTCCGATCGCGTTCGAGGGTCAGCTGCTGCGCAGCGGCGAACACGAGTGCGAACAGACACCAGGTGACGAACCCGAGGTGCCGCATCGGATGGCCGAACACCGCGATCCGCGCGTCGCCGTTCGTGAGCGCCGCCATGCCGAGGAGAGCGAGCAGCCCACACCACAGCCACGTGGAACGACGGTCCGAACGGGTGCGTCCGTGCCACAGCCCCAGCCCTCCGGCGGCGAGCGCAAGGCTGGAGACGAGCCACCACCGGGCCGGCCCGAACGGGCTCGCCCCCGCCGGATCCACCGCGAGCACCGCCGCGACGACCATCGCCCCCAGGGTGAATGGAATCCAGCGCACCCCCATGCACGCCCACCGTACGCATTCGGTTCCATCTTGCGTCCGCAGACCCCCACACCCAGGGTCCCGTGAGCCGGACCCGCACGTGCTTCGGGCGAGGCTCACGGAAGACTCGAGGCGGCGGGGTCAGGCGAGGCGGGTGACGCCGTCGGCGATGGCGGCCTTGCTGACGGCGGGGGCCACGCGCTCGACGACGCGGCGGTCGAACACGCTGGGTACCACGAAGGTGGGCGAGAGCGAGGCATCGGTGACCGACTCGGCGATCGCGATCGCTGCCGCGAGCTTCATGTTCTCGGTGATGTCGGTGGCGTTCACATCGAGCGCACCGCGGAACAGGCCAGGGAAGGCGAGCACGTTGTTGATCTGATTCGGGTAGTCGCTGCGCCCCGTGGCCATCACGGCAGCCAGGCCGTCGGCATCCTCGGGACGGATCTCCGGGTTCGGGTTCGCCATTGCGAACACGACCGGATCCTTGGCCATGTTGCGCAGGTCGGCGGCGGTGATCAGATCGGGACCACTCACGCCCACGAACACGTCGGCACCGTGCATCATGTCGCTGATCGTGCCCATCTTGCGCGACGGGTTGGTGTTCAGTGCGAACCACTCCTTCGCCACGTTGAGGTCGCTGCGACCTTGGTACACCGCACCGATGCGGTCGCAGCCGACGATCTCGCCCACACCGGCATTGATCAGGATCTTGCCGATCGCCACGCCGGCCGCGCCCATGCCGGCGATCACGACCGACAGGTCCTCCATCTTCTTGCCGGTGATCTTCAACGAGTTCCAAAGCGCTGCCAACGTGACGACTGCTGTGCCGTGCTGATCATCGTGGAACACGGGAATGTCGAGGCTCGCTTTCAAGCGCTCCTCGATCTCGAAGCACTCGGGGGCCTTGATGTCTTCCAGGTTGATTCCGCCAAAGGTGGGCGCAATGCGCCGCACGAAGTCGACGACCTCGTCGGCAGTGCGGGCGTTGATGCAGATCGGAAACCCGTCCACGCCGCCGAACTCCTTGAAGAGCATCGCCTTGCCCTCCATCACGGGCATCGCTGCCTCGGGGCCGATGTCGCCGAGACCGAGCACGGCGGTTCCGTTGCTCACGATCGCGACGGTGTTCTTGCGGATCGTGTATCGATGCGAGAGCGCCGGATCGTCATGGATCGCCAGGCACACGCGGGCAACACCGGGCGTGTACGCCATCGACAGGTCGTCTCGGTCGTTCACCGGGGCGAGCGCGGTCGTTTCGATCTTGCCGCCCTCGTGCATGCGGAACGTTCGGTCCCACCAGTCGACGAGCGAGACACCCGTCAGTTGCCGCACCGCATCGACCACCTTCTGCTGGTGGGCTTCGTCTCGACAGTGGACCACCAGGCATCGACGCAGCTCGGGCCCGCGCACGTCGAACCCGTCGAGCGCACCGATGTTTCCACCCGCCTCACCGATCGCGACGCAGAGCATGCCGAGCGTGCCGGGCACGTTGTCGAGGCGGCAGTCGAGTGTGATGGAGAACGCGGCGGTGGGTGTGGTGGCCATGGCGAGTCGATGCTACGAGCGCATCGATTCGCCTCACCAAACGCGTGCCCAACGACCACCTCACCCCACGCCTCGAACCGCGTTTGTGCGCGGACGCGTGGATGCGACGCGGAAGTGACCAAACGCGGTGGGGGTCGGGGTTGCGTTTGTGCGCGGACGCGTGGATGCGACGCGGAAGTGACCAAACGCAGGGGTCAGTGTATGACGCCGGCCGCTCGCAGGGTCAACGCGTCGAAACCGAGTTCGGCAGCGATCTCGTCGCTGTGCTCGCCGAATCGCGGCGCCGGGGAACCGACGATGGCCGGCGTGACCGAGAAGCGGGGTGCCGGTCGGGGTTCGCGGATCGTTCCGGCCATCGGGTGCTGGCGTTCCACGAAGATCTCGTTGTGCACGACCTGGGGGTCGGCGGGTAGGTCGTCGAGCGAGTTCACCCGCGACGCAGGAACGTCGTGGACCTCGGCTCCGTGCATGAACTCGTCGACCGAGGTCCCCTCGGCGAAGTCGCGCATGAGTGGGATGAGGTCGCCCAGGTTCTGCATCCGCGCCATGGCGCTGTTGAAGCGGGGATCGTCGCCGAGTTCAGGACGGCCGTAGGCGGCGAACAGACCCTTGAACTCGGAATCGGTGACCGCGCTGACCGCCACGTGGCCGTCGGTGAGCGCGGTGACCGCGTAGTTCGAGCCGATGGTCGGCGTCCGCGTGACATCGTCGTCGAGCAGCGCCGCATCCATCGCCGAGTCGGGCCACATGAACGCAACCGCCGCATCGAGCATCGCGAGCACGATGTGCTGTCCCTTGGCCTTGCCGGTCGCACGGGCATAGAGCGCGGCGGTGATCGCCTGGGCGGCGGTGTACGAGGTCACCTTGTCGCAGATCAGGGTGCGGAACAGCGCCGGGGTGCCTGTGGTCGGATCGGTCTGCACCGAAGCCAGGCCCGATGCCGCCTGGATCACGTTGTCGTACACGCGTCGATGACTGTGCGGGCCGTCGGGGCCGAAGCCGCTGATGCTGAGGTAGATCACGTTCTCATTGATCGCGGCGACGTCGTCGTATCCGAGACCGAGCCGTTCCATCGCGCCGGGGCGGAAGTTCTGGATCACCACGTCGGCATCGGCCACGAGCGCCCGCACGATGTCGACGCCCTCCGGCTTCTTGAGATCGACGACGATGCTGCGCTTGCCGCGGTTGTTGTTCGCGAAGATGCCTGTCATCCCGCCCTTGCTCGTACCGAGGAAGCGCATGATGTCACCCAGCCCCGGCGACTCGACCTTCACCACGTCCGCGCCCTGGTCGGCGAGCATCATCCCGGCCAGCGGCCCGGAGATCATCACCGACAGGTCGACGACCTTCACACCTTCAAGTGGCCCCATGAGGGAATCGTGACAGGTCGAGCCTGGTCAGTTGCCACCAAGCGCGCATTCCGGTCGGCCTGGCTCAGGTAGGTCGGACCTGCATCCCATCGATCTGGGCACTCGACAACCCGTTCGTGGAGCCGTCCCAGAACCGTTCGATCGTGATGCAACTCGTCGCAGCTCCGGTGACTGGCGCTGCGCAGGAGATCACGTCCATCCCGTCGCCGGTGGCAGCGCCCGCCGCGAACAAGCCGCGTGTCGACAGATACAGCGTGCCGGGTTGAGGCATCGATGCGCCGACGATGCCCTCCGTTGCTGTGGTGAGCCCGATGTCGGAGCCGTTGAACCACATCGACCAGGTTCCGGTGGTCGATGCACCGAGGGTGGCAGGAACGAACCGGAGCAGATCGTGATCCGTCACAGCGCCGACACCCGTTACGTCGCCGACGTCGCTGATGCCCACGATCACGCTGCCGTCGGCGAGCACGGCAACGGTGTCGACGTTCTCCTCGTTGGTGGTGAGTCCGACATCGGAGCCGTCGAGGTACCAGGAGAACGTGCCGGCGGTCGTCGCCCCGAGGCTTGCCGGTACGAATCGAACGAGGTCGGAATCGTCGATCGAGCCGACGTCGGGCACGTTGAGCGTGCCGGCGAAGCTCATCACGACGCTGCCGTCGTCGAGGAGAGCGAATGCGTCGATGTTGGTGCGGGCGTTGTTGCCGCTGATGCCGACGTCGCTGCCGTCGAAGAGCATCGACCATGCACCGGTGTCGGGAGACCACCTGATGATGTCCTCATCGGCGTAGGCAAGCCCCCCCACGATGCCGTCAGATGCGAGACTGAGGAGGACTTCGTCGAGTGGTGCCGCCTCGACGGTGACCACGACCGTGTCGGTCGCCGTCGAGCCCCGATCATCGGTCACTGCGAGTTGCAATGTGTGGACGCCCACGGAGAGCGACACGGTGGGCGTGAGGCCGGTGGCTGTTTGAGCGCCGGCCTCGGTCCACACCATCGTGACGAGCGCACCATCGGGATCGTGTGACGCGCTGCCATCGAGCGTGACCGATTCGGCGCCGGAGCGGTCGGTGTCGACGACGACGATGTTCACACCGGCGCTGGCGAGCGGCGGTTGGTTCAACGGGATCGGCGGGCTGAGCGTCACCAATGTCTCGGACCCGCCGCTCACATCGACATCCACACAGGAAGGACCGGTCCGGAACGCCGCGCACACCTGATGGGCGCCTGGTGTGACGTCGGAGTACAGACCCCATTGGTTTCGATCGACGCCGTCCACCCTGATCGTCACGTTCGTCGGCGGCGCCGTGGCCACGCGCAACGTACCTCGACGAACGAAGGTGGCGGTCGACGTCGTGGTGGTGTTGGCAACGATCGTCACCGCACGACACGGTGGCGTGGAGTAGCCGGGAACGTCGGTGAAACACAGCGTGCGCTGGCCGGGGGTCATGCGGACCCAGTCGACCGACCAGTTGCTGATCGGGGTGCCGTCGAGCAGCATCGTCGTCGGCACTGCGGGCGACGTCGCGACGCGGAGTTGGCCGATGGGGTCGGCGAGTCCGGGCGCACCGCTGCTCGGCGTGAACACGCCATCGACCACGGTGCGAGCGCCAACCGTCAGGGTCGCTGTCTGGCACGGCGGGGTGGTGAACCCTGCGACGGCACCGAAGCAGACCTCGGCACTGCCGGGCGCGCGGCCGACCTCGGCGTTCCACTCGCCGGCGGGGATGCCGTCGATCGAGATTCGCGAAGGTACGCCGATCACGCCGGCGCTGGTTCGGGTCGACACCGAGAGCACGGCGCTCGGCTGGAACTCGAACACCACGTTCGTGATCACCTCCGAGTTCACCTCCACCGTCTGGCACGGCGGCGTGACGAATCCGGGCACGTCGCTCACGCACAATTGGTGTGCGCCCGCAGCCATCGTCATCCAATCGATGCCCCAGTTCGTCCGTTCGGCACCGTCGATGGTGACCATCGCGGGAACGGGGGGAGAGGTCGTGACGCGGAGAGAGCCGGGCAACCGTTCGCCCGGGGCGTAGCGGATCCGTTGCACCACGCCGGTCGCAAGACCGGAGATGTAGAGGTGGCCGTCGGGACCGAACTCTGCGTCGGACGCGAGGATGCCGGTGGCGAGCGGAGTGGTGGTGATCGGTGCACCACTCACACGTACCGCCTGCAACGACTGCTGGACGAAGTCGCCGATGATCAACGCGTCGTGGTACTCGGAGGGCCACGAGATTCCCTCGTACACATCGCCCACCACGATCGCCGCGCCACCCCCGTCGTGCGGGTACGACCATGTTGGTGCTGCGGTGGTGCCCGATGCCGCATAGGTGA
>JAYSLK010000082.1:0-10474 GCA_043725585.1 Actinomycetota bacterium | reverse complement strand
CCTCTAGTCGAGGTCGGGCCAGCGGCGCTTCTGGCGACGGCGTACGCCTGCGGCACCGAGCTTGCGCTGCTCGCTGAGCTGCCACTGGCGGCGCCACCCGTGGTACTCGGGGCCGGTGAGCTTCGGGCTCGTCTTGGTCGCGGTCCGCTGGCGTGCGGTCCAGAAGTCGGTGAGCGCCTCGTCGCCGAGCGCAGTGACCGCTGCCTCGATGCGGGCGTTGAACCGTCGTGTCGACTCGCCCTCGACGGGTCGCAACGGGGCTCCGAACACCACTCGCGACTTCCCCGGCTTCGGGCGCTTCATGCCCTTGCCGAAGATCGCTCCGGTGCCGTCGATGAACACGGGCACGACGGGCGCTCCGGTGCGGATGGAGATGTACGCGGCGCCGCCCTTGAACTCCTGGCCCCACCCATCGGGGGACCGGCCGCCCTCCGGGTAGATCACGAGGCTCCAACCATCGTCGATCAGGTTGCGGATGAGATCGCTCGACTTGCGTCCCGCGACCTCGCGATCGATCGGCAGCGCGTTCAGCGCGAGCGCGGCGGCGGCGCCCTTCATCCGCTTGTCGAAGAAGTAGTCGGCCGCCGCAGCGATCGTGAGCTTCGAACGCCACGGCTCGGGCACCGCGGTCACCATGAGCGGCGTGTCGATGTGGCTGTGGTGGTTGGGGGCGAAGATCAACGCAGGGGCGTCGTCACCCTTGGCCTGCAGGTCGGCGAGGCGGTCGACGCCCAGGATCTCGGGGTCGGCGAGCACCTTCATCAGCAACTGCAACGGGCCGCGGTTGATCACGGCTCGGGCGGCGTTGGCAGGTGCACGTCGCGCCCAATCGGTGTCGTAGTCGGCACCGAGTCTGCTCTCCGCCTCCGGCACCACGACGCCTTTCGGCTTGGTGGGCGGGCGATACGGGAAGCCGAGCTTCGCGGTCGGCTTGAGCACCACTCGAAGGGGAGCGGTGGCCACGTCGGCCATCTTGCCGGCGCGCCGCATCGTCGCCGCCGAGATGCTCAAGCGTTCGCTCATGAGACGTCGGCCACCAGCAGCGACGGCACGTGGAGGTGGGTGATGGTGGGCGAGCGACCGACGACATCGCTGGCGATCTCGAACGCGTCGTCCATCGTGGAGGCGGGGGTGAAGCCGAGCCGGCGAACCGTGGGAGCATCGCCGCCGACGATGATCACCTTGCCGGCATGTTGCTGGCCGTGAGCACCCCAGTACCACGCGTAGAACGGGTGCACCCCGTGGTACGCGTTGCCGGTGCGGTAGAGGTGGCGGTACCACTCGTCCTCGGCGTACTGCTTCTCCCACTTCTGACCCATGACCACCGGGTCGGTCGTGTCGGGCAGCACCTGCTCGAAGAAGTCGATGTAGCTCGGGTGGTGCACCGGGTGGAAGTCGCGGTAGGTGGGGTGCGTCATGATGATGACACCACCCTGACGCACCAAGGGCTTGTTGCGGTACATGTTGAACAGGTACCCGAGACCCATGCACATCACCAGGATCGGGTTCATCACGCCATCGGGGTTGTAGGGGCACACGAACGGGATGCCCATGGTGAGGATGTCGGTCTGTCCCTCGACCGGCACGAGTTGCTGTCGGTACACGTGCTCGAGCGTCAGCGCGTGCACGGCCTCGGTCTCGCCGGCCTGCACGCTCGTCATCTGATGCGGCGCTTCGATGTTGTGGAAGATCTTGCGGGCGATGCGCAACGGTGTCCGGTTCAACGACTTGGTGGTCGCGAGATACGTCGCTCGGTCAGCGCCGGTCCACTCCCACTCCCGCTTGTTGATGAAGCCGAACGGCTTCGGGAACATGTCGGTGTTCAATGTGGTCTCGATCTGGAACAGCTTCGGACCGTTCTGCTGCAACACCTGTCCCATGCGCCAGATGCTCGTGTGCAGCGCGCTGTGCTTGCGGTGGCCCGAGAGGCTGCGGGTGTTCTGCAACGTCTCGCCGTTGTGGTGATGGCTGAGGCACCGGTAGCTCGCGAGGCCGGTGCAGATGCTCTTCCATCCGCCGTCCATCGGCACCGAGTTGATGTTCACGTATACGACGAGGTCGCTCTCGGCGGCGCGTTTGTTGATCTCCAGCACCTCGCCGTGATCGGTGGTGCCGAGGATGGCGAGGTTGTCGTGATCCTCGGCGTCGTGCTGATACAGCATGCCCCGAGGGTGGAACGCATCGTAGATGCGATCGCCGAGCGCGTGGCGCATCTCGTACTCGTGCATCCGTCGGTGCAGGCCGAGTGCAGCGATGATGTGCACGTCGTCGACGCCGGCAGCAGCGGCCATGTCGAGCACGGCTTCGATCACGCGCTGGCGGGTGTCGGGACGTTGCATCTTCGGCAGCGGCAGGCTCACGTCGTCGAAGCAGATCGTGAGCCGCATGCCGGGGAACAGCAGCGCCGGCAAGGGGTCCTGGTCGATCGGGTTCAGCAGGGCGTGCGCGATCGCGCCGTCGATGTCGTCGATCGCCTTCAGCGGCTCGGGTGGATAGATCACCCGACTGCGGCCGGCCGGCAGCTTCTCGAGGCTGAAGTTCTCGCCTCGCCAGAACAGCACTGACGGGGTGGAGCGGTCGACCTCGAGGACGAATCCGGGACGAGGCATCAGGCACTCTCTTTCTTGGACACAGGAGTCTTGGACACAGAGGTCGTGGGGGAAGGGCGCAGGTCGAAGGCGATCTTCACGGCGCCGCGACGACCGGCAGCGGCCGCGTGGGCGATCGCATCGTCGTGGTCGTCGAGGCGATAGGTGGCCGACAGGAGTCGCTCGAATCCGAGCTCCTGGGCGGTCTCGATGGCGAGGTCGAACGTGCGCCGGCGAGCACCGTCGGGCATCGTCTCGGTGCCGTAGGTGTACGCACCGACCAGTTGCGTCTCGCGATGCCACAGGCCGGTCAGGTCGACGCTCACCTGGGCGGGCATGCCCATCAGCACCACCCGACCGCGGGGACGGGTCATGCGCAGGCAGTCGGCAATGGAGTCGCTCGTGCCCACGGCGTCGATCGTGGCGTCGGTGCCGCCCGAGAGGTAGTCGCCCACCATGTGGCTGCCGGTCGCTCGCCGGACGGCCCTGGCGAGCTCGCCTGGCGTGCCCACGATGTCGGCGCCGAACGCGCTCGCAAGGGATTGTTGGTGCGTGTAGCGAGCCCCCACCACGATCTGCACGTTCGGCACGTACCGGCGCAGGCCGGCGATCGCGCAGAGGCCCATCGTGCCCGCGCCGAGCACGGCGACCACCGGGCGTTCGATGCCCGTGAGCACGGGCATCGTGAGCAGCGCCGCGTGGATGCCGCCGGCCGCGGGCTCGACGAGGACAGCCTGCTCGTCGGTCATCGAGTCGGGAATCTCGTGGATCTGGCTGTCGTGGGCGACGAACTCGGGTGCCCAGCCGCCACAGGTGGAGTTGCAGAACCCGATCTGGATTCCGGGCTCGAGGTCGCCCGTGACCAGGTGGGCGTAGTCGTTGCCGTCGCCGGGGGCGGCACCTTCGAACGGAAGCTCGAACCCTCGGGCCGCGTGGCCGAGCACCGGTTCGATCACGACTCGACGACCGTCGTCGAGGTGACCGACCACCTCGTGGCCGGGCACGAACGGAAAACTCACCCAGTCCTGGAAGTACGGCGATGCGTGGCCCTCCACCGTGGCGAGGTCGCTGCCGCAGATGCCGGCGAGATGGGTGTGCACTCGATGCCACCCGGGGCCCGGCAGCGCAGGGGGATCGATCGTCACCATCTCGAGCGGTCCCATGCGCGCTGCAGCTGCAGGCGACACCGCAGACAGCATCCGTGCCATGCCCAGCTTGACGAGCTTCTTGTCGATCTGGAGCGCCTTCATGGGACGACTCACTGGAACACCCTCCGACGTTCGCGCTCGCTCAACATGTGGCCGATCGGCAGCAACGACTTCGGTGCTCCCGAGGCCTTGCTCCATTCCTCGACCAACCACCCGCGTTTGCGAGCGATTGCGGCGAGGCGCGTTTCGGGGTTCACTGCCACCGGAAAGCCCACGCATTCGAGCAGTGGCAGGTCGCTGGTGGAATCCGCATACGCGATGCTCTCTTCGAGCTTCAGACCTTCTGCCTTGCAGTAGTCGGCCAGCACTTGTGCTCGGGTCTCGCCCGTGGGCGGCACCTGCGACAGTTCGCCGCTGTAGGTGCCATCGGCCCGGATGGTCATCCGCGCCGCAACGATCTCGTCGAACAACGGGCGCAGGCCCTCGACGGCGAAGCTCAACGCTCCGGTGATGAGGACCGTGCGGTGGCCGAGGGCGCGGTGTTCTCGCACCCGGCGCAAACCCGCTGGGTAGCTCTTGGTCAGGATCAACTGGTGCAGCAGGTCCTTGGAGTCCTCGTCGATCTGGCTGACGGGGGCGTCCGCGTAGCGTCGGTAGAAGTGGCGCAGGAAGTCGCCGCGGTCCTTGCGATCCATGCTCGACAAACCCGGCGCTTCCGCCAAGGTGCGCAACACGTAGCGCATCCGCTCGGGCATGTTCAGCCGTCGCGTCGCCAGCCACGAGTAGCTCTCCACCACGTTCGACGAGATGAGGGTGTTCTCGAGGTCGAACGCGGCGAGGTGGCGGTCGGGCGACAGCACCGACCGACGCAGCCGGTCGGTGCGATCGTTGCGGTTCTTGCCGGGTGTGGTCTTCGCCCGTGAGTGCTGCACGATCGAGGGCAGGTGGATGGTGGTGATGTACTCCACCCAGTCGACCGAGCGCGGGTCGAAGTTGAACGCCGCCTGATCGTGGGCGTCGAGTGTCGACCACGTGTGCATCAGCTGGTCGACCTGGTAGATCGCCTCACACTCGGTGTACAGCCCGTAGAGCTGCACGTACTCGTAGGCGCGGTCGATGTCGCTCTTCTTCTCTTCGAGCTTGGCCGCCCAGGCTGCCTGCTTGCCCCGGAGCGGCAATGCCTGCAAGGCACGCTCGCTGGTCTCGGCGATGGCCTTGGCTCGCTTCAGCTGCTTCTGCACCTTACCGCGGGTGGGGAACACCCACTCGGGAACGTCGATCGGTTGTCCCTCGGCGTCGTACAGCGGGTGTTCGCTGAACCACGCACGAATGTTGTCGACCAACAACTGGTAGCGAAGCGGGTTGATGCCACCGCTGGCGACGTGGGTGATGCGGGGCGCGTGCTCGGGACCGACTGCGGCGACCGCGATGATGGCGGCGACCACGATGTCGACGGGGATGACGTCGACCGTGCCTTCGGGAACGCCCGGGAACTCCTTCAACAGTCCGCGGGCGTAGCTGAGGATCACCGGCTCGGCCATGCGGAAGCCGCGGATCCAACCGGGGAACGGTTCGGCGAGCGCGCTCTCGATGATCGACGGTCGCACGATCGAGACCGGCACAGCGCCCTTGGTCTCGGTGAGCGCCTGCTCGCCGAGTGCCTTGGTGTACGCGTAGGCATCGGGCCAGCCGACGCTCGCGGCTCGCGCCCGTCCGGCCTCCACGAGCTGATCGCTCACCCAGCGTTCGCGGAGCTGCTCGGTCTTGCTGGCGAGCGCGGGAGCGCCTGCCGCACCGAGCTCGGTCTGAGCCTGTTTGCGCATCTCGCGCAGATGATCCGGGTCGCGACTCGCAGCTTCGAGGTCGCTACGCAGCCGGCGGGCTGCGGCCACCTCCTTGCGCCAGTTGAGCCCCAGGTCGAACGGGCCTTCGCTGACCAGCTCCTCGGGGGCCGTGCCCCGACGGTTGCCGGCGACGTAGCAGGTGCTGACCGCCACCAAGTGCGGTGCGATGCCGAGGTCGTTGAGCGTCTGGGCGATGCGCACCGGCCCGAGCAGGTTGATCTCGACCGCCGAGTCGAGGGGTGAGTCGAACGCTACGGCGGCGGCGGAGTGGATCACGATGTCGCAGCTGGCGAACGTGGCTCGGTCGGCATCGTTCAAGCCGAGCCCGTCGGTGCTCACATCACCGCCGACCGCCCGCACCCGGCGGGCGATCATCGCGTCGAAAGGCTCGTCGGTCTCTTTCAGGGTCGCCTTCAAACGATCGAAGGCGTTGTTCTTGAAGATCTCGCGGCGCACCCGCTCGGATGGGTCATGGCGCTTGCTCGGTCGCACCAACAAGACGAGATCGCAGCCCGGCACGCTCCGGAGGAGGCGCTCGACGAGCGCGGTTCCCACGAATCCGGTGCTGCCGGTGATGGCGATGCGCTTGCCGGCGAGGTTCTCGCTGATCACGGACATCTTGTCTACCATATGGTAGAGAGCAAAGCGAGCACCGAACAGATGTCGACGACGAAACCAACCACCCGCGACCGGATCTTGATCGCCGCCACCGACCTGTTCGGTCTTCGCGGCGTGGACGCAGTGTCGCTCGACCAGATCGCGTCCGAGGTCGGGGTCGCCAAGCAGACGTTGCTGTACTGGTTCCCGAGCAAGGACGAACTGCTCCAGGCGGTGCTCGCTCAGGCGGCCGCCGACCTGGCACTCGTGGTGGAGGCAGCGGTGCGATCAGCCACCGACGATCCACTCGACCGCATCGATGCGGTGGTTCGCGCCGTGTTCCGCCCGGCGGTGCGTCGACCCGCACTGCTGGGCCTGATTCGCGAGGTGAGTCGTTTGCCAGCGCCGGTTGCAGCATCGCTGACCGATCAGCTCCGTCCGCTCGCCGACCGGGCTCACGCGTACTTACGTGCCGAGATGGACGCGGGCCGGCTTCGGCGTGCCGACCCGGGCCTCGTCGCCGCACTCAGCTACGCCACGGTGACGGGGATCGCGACCGAGCCGGAGGCGCTGCGGGTGAACGGGTGGGAGCCGACCGCTGCCGGCCTCCGACGCCTGCGCGACGAGCTGCTGGCGTTCCTGCGCGCCGCGCTGCGACCCTGACGGGCGGCCGGGTCGGGGGCGTCCGAGTGCCAGGCGCCACCCCGGGTTGGTGCGTGGCACTCCGTTCGATCATGTGGGACTCGGGTGGGGGTGTGGGACTCGGGTGGGGGTGTGGGACTCGGGTGGGGGTGTGGGACTCGGGCGGGTCAGCGGGCCGTGTTGTGCCGGCGGCGGGCGTGGCGTTCGATCGCGAGTCGCACGAGTTCGTCGATCAGTTCTGGGTACGTCAGCCCGCTGGCGATCCACAGCTTCGGGTACATCGAGATCGGTGTGAAGCCGGGGATCGTGTTCACCTCGTTGCACAGAAAGCCGCGACCGCCCGGACCGTCTTCGTAGAAGAAGTCGACTCGGGCCATGCCCTCGCACCGCAGCAACCCGAAGATCTTCACCGCGAGGCGCTGGACCTCGTCGGCGGCCTCGGGGGACAAGCGGGCCGGAATGACCGCTTGGGACCCGTCGTCGAGGTACTTGTCGGCGTAGTCGTAGAACTCGGCTCCCGGAACGATCTCGCCGGGCACGCTGGCGCGCGGTTCGAGGTTCCCCAGCACCGCCACTTCGATCTCACGGCCGACGATCGCTTCCTCGACGACGACCCACTCGTCGTACGACACGGCGACCTCGATCGCGTCACGCACGGCCTCGGCGGTCTTGGCCTTGGTCACGCCGACCGACGAACCCATGTTGGCCGGCTTGACGAACAGCGGCAGCCCGAGCTCGTCGACGAGTTGCTGGGGGAGCCCGGGCGTCACGTCGTGATCGCGGAAGCTGCGCGACCGTGCCTGGGCGACGCCGTTGGCGGCCAGCACCTGCTTGGCCATCGCCTTGTCCATCGACAGCGCCGAGCCGAGCACGCCCGATCCCACGTAGGGAACTCCCGCGAGCTCCAACATCCCTTGCACCGTGCCGTCTTCGCCCATCGGCCCGTGCAGCAGCGGCACGACGACCGTGGTGTGGCCGTGCCCTGCGCTCACCACGTCGGTGGCCGAGACTGGTGACCCGTCCGGATCGAGGCGTCCGGGGAGCGCGTCGGGTCCGGCCGCCAGAGCTTGTCGAGCCTCGGTCGCGAGCGCCCACCTGCCATCGCGGCCGATCCCGATGGGTGTGATGCGGTACTTGGCCGGGTCGGCGGCACGGAGCACGTGCGCGGCGGTGGTGCAGCTCACGTCGTGCTCGGCCGACTGTCCTCCGAAGAGCACGATCAGTTCGATGCGGTCATCGGGCCTTCGTTCAGCTGGCCTTCGTTCAGCGGGCCTTCGTTCAGTGGGCGTGGGATCCTGGCTGCTCATGACGGTCCGACGGTACCGTGTGGCCCGATGCGATTCCGGGCAAGCGACGTTGCACGCGACACAGGCGGGCGGCTCGCCGGCCCCGACGTCGTCCTCCACGGTGTCTCGTTCGATTCACGTACCACGGCACCCGGGCAGCTGTTCGTGCCGCTCGTCGACCAACGTGACGGGCACGACTTCGTCGAGTCGGCGCTCGCACGAGGCGCCGCCGCGTATCTGACGTCGCGACCGATCTGGCCGGGCACCAAGGGCACGGCGATCGAGGTACCCGACACCCTGGCCGCGCTGATGCGCCTGGCTGCGGCGCGGCGGGCACGTTCCACGGCAACGGTGATCGGGATCACCGGTTCGGTGGGCAAGACCAGCACCAAGGATCTCGCCTGGGCAGCGCTCGGCCCGAGCCGGCGCACGTGGGCCAACGAGAGCAGTTTCAACAACGATCAGGGCCTGCCCACCACGATCCTCAACGCACCCGACGACACCGAGGTGATGATCCTCGAGATGGGCATGCGCGGCTTCGGTGAGATCACGCGCCTATGCGACATCGCCCGCCCCTCGATCGGCATCGTCACGCGTGTCGCCGAGGCCCACAGCGAACGTGTCGGTGGCATCGAGGGCGTCGCCAAGGCCAAAGCCGAGTTGGTGCAGTCGTTGCCACCCGACGGCGTCGCGATCCTCAACGCCGACGATCCGCGGGTCGCGTCGATGGCCAGGACCACGTCGGCCAGGGTCCTCCTCTTCGGAGAGGCTGCCGGCTCCCACGTTCGGATCACGTCGGTGGCGCTCGACCACCTCGCCCGCGCCTCGTTCGCCGTCGAGAGCCCCTGGGGCAGCCTGTATGTGCGTCTCGCCGTCAGTGGCAGGCACATGGTGGCCAACGCCGCTGCGGCGCTCGCGACCGTGGGTGCCGTCGGCGGCGACCTCGACGCCGCGGAGCAAGCGCTCGGTTCGGTGCGATTGACGGCGATGCGGATGGACGTGGTGCGGTTGCGATCGGGCGCCACGGTGATCGACGACTCCTACAACGCGAACCCCACCTCGATGCGCGCCGCGATCGACGCCCTGGCGGCGATGCCGGCAACTCGCCGTGTGGCCGTTCTCGGTGTGATGGCCGAGATCTCCGACCCCGAGCGCGAACACCGCAGCATCCACTCCTACGCCGCCGAACGTGGCGTCGAGGTGATCGCCGTCGCGACCGACCTCTACGGCGTTGCCCCACTGCCGGATGTGGCATCGGCGCTCGAGTGCGTCGGTTCGTTGGGCGAGGGCGACGCCGTGTTGGTGAAGGGCAGCCGTGTGGCCGGCCTCGATCGACTCGCCGCGGCGCTCATCGACGGGTGACACCCAGGGGATCCACAGGCGATCCGCGGGGGATCAGCGTTCCCCGATGACCTTCAGGAACGTGTCCAGGTCGGCGCGGTACGGCTCGGTCTCACGCGGCCAGTGCACCACCACGTCGGTTGCGCCGACCGCCTCGTAGCGCCCCAGCATGTCTCGGAACGCCTCGACGCTGTCCAGGCACGGATCGAGTTGCGGGCCGGTGAGCACGATCCGATCGATGGAGCCCGGGTCGCGACCCGCCGCTTCACACGCACTCTCGAGCGCTCCGACCTGCTGGGCGACGATGCGGTCGCCCGCGACGGGATCGACGTGTTCGGCGCCGCTCAGATCGCCGAAGGTGACCCACGACGCGGCGTGTCGTGCCGCGAGGTCCATGCCGCGCGGCCCGACGGCCGCCACCGAGAACGGCACGCGAGGTCGTTGCTGGCATCCGGGCACGTTGCGCGCCTCGTGCGCCGAGTAGTACTCGCCATCCCGGGAGACGGCCGGCTCACGCAGCAGTTCGTCGAGCAGGTCGACGAACTCGACGAAGCGTCCGGTCCGTTCGCGGCGCGACCACGGGGGAGTCCCCAGGATCGATGCGTCGTAGCCGACGCTGCCGGCACCGAGTCCGAGGGTGATGCGTCCGTCGGACAGATCGTCCAGGCTCATGATCTCCTTCGAGAACGGCACGGGGTGGCGGTAGTTCGCCGACGCGACCATCACCCCGAGTCGGATCGAGGTCGTGACCATCGCCGCTGCTGCCAGTGTGGGCACCGCACCGAACCACAGGCCGTCGCGCAGCTCTCGCCATGACAGATGGTCGTACGTCCAGGCGTGATCGAATCCCAACTGCTCGCTGCACGACCACTGACGCGCAGCGACAGACCAGCGGTGTTCGGGCAAGATCACGACGCCAAGTCGGACGGTCATCTCCTGAGTGTGCACCAACCCGGTCATGAGACGCATGCTGGCAGCGGTCATCTCGACGTGATCTTGACGTTTCGAGAAGTGGTCGAGCGCGAGCC
>JAYSLK010000081.1:0-2447 GCA_043725585.1 Actinomycetota bacterium | reverse complement strand
CCGGAGTTCAGATGGCCGAACACGATCTTCTCGGCAACGCGACCGCCCATGGCGCGGCAGATCACGTCCTCGAAGAACTCCTTGGAGTAGGTGTGCCGTTCTTCGGGCAGGCTCCAGGTGACGCCGAGGGCCATGCCGCGGGGAAGGATCGTCACCTTGTGCAGCGGGTCGGCGTGCGGCAGCACGACGGTCAAGATGGCGTGACCACCTTCGTGGATCGCGGTTGCCCGCTTCTCCTCGCCGGACAGCACGAGGCTCTCGCGGCGGGCGCCCATCACGACACGATCGCGGGCGTTCTCGAAGTCGATGCGCTCGATCTGCTGGCTGTTGCGACGCACGGCGAACAACGCGGCCTCGTTGACGAGGTTGGCCAGATCGGCGCCGCTCATGCCGGGGGTGGCCTTGGCCATCACCTCGAGGTCTACGTCGGGGCCCATCCGCTTGTCGCGGCTGTGTACCTTGAGGATCGCATGGCGCTCCTCGGCTTCGGGGAGGGGCACGACGATCTGACGGTCGAATCGCCCGGGCCGCAGCAGCGCCGGGTCGAGGATGTCGGGCCGGTTCGTCGCGGCGAGGATGACGATCCCCTCGCTCGTCTCGAAACCGTCCATCTCGGCCAGCATCTGGTTGAGGGTCTGCTCGCGTTCGTCGTGGCCACCGCCGAGGCCGGCGCCGCGCTTGCGGCCGATCGAGTCGATCTCGTCGATGAAGATGATCGCTCGCCCCATCTTGCGCGCCTGCTGGAACAGGTCGCGGACGCGACTGGCGCCGACACCGACGAACATCTCCATGAAGTCGGAACCGGTGACCGACAAGAAGCCGACTCCGGCCTCACCTGCCACCGCGCGTGCGAACAGGGTCTTGCCGGTGCCTGGTGGGCCGACGAGGAGCATGCCCTTGGGCACACGGGCGCCGATCTCGCGGAACCGTTCGGGCATCCGCAAGAAGTCGACCACCTCGGTGATCTCCTGCTTCACGCCCTCGTAGCCGGCGATGTCGGCGAACGTGGTGGACGGCTTGTCGGGGTTGAACGTCTTGGCCTTGCTCTTGCCGACGGACATGATGCTGCCGGCCTGGCCCATGGCTCGGCGCTGCATCCACACGAAAAAGCCGATGAGCAGCAGGAACGGCAGCAACAGACCAGCCCAACTCCAGAACCAGCTCGTCTGCGGGGTCTTGAAATCGAGGTCGACGTTCTGCTCGCGCAACAGCGCTTCGTCGGTCTCGCTGAGACCGCGCTGGCCGCCACCGGTGGCCGTGAACGTATCGCCGTTGTCGAGCTCGCCGGTGATCCGATTGTTGGTGTTGTTGACGACGACGCTCTTCACGTTGCCCTTCTCGACGAGGGCGATGAACTCGGTGTAGGTGAGTTGATCGCCTTCCTCGGTGGGCCAGAAGCGGGGCAGGACGAACATCGCCACGAGGACCGCGACCATCACCGGGAGCGTCCAACGGGGCCAACCTCCACCGAACGACGGCTTGCCGCTGCCACTGCCGCCCTTGTCGGGAGGCTGATGGCCTGGCTGCTGGCGGCCGCCGGGACTGCGGCCGGGCGGAGGCGGCGGAGGCGGCGGAGGCAGGTTGCTCATGGGTCCATGTTACGGGCTTCGATGGGCCAAGAAGCGGTCGCACCCGGCGTGACACCTGTTCAGACCTTGCTCCCGTCAAGCCCCCGTCGTGCTCCCGTCTCCCTCGTTTCTTGCTCCCGTCGTGCTCCCGTCGTGTGGCATCCACCACCCGTCCGTGCACCATCTGTACCGTGTTTTTGATGTCCCGACAGTGCTCCCGCACCGGCTGCGCCGCTTCAGCCGATGCGACCCTGACGTATCACTACGGTCGATCGCTGGTGTGGATCGACGATCGGGCGCCCGAGCGCGATCCGCACAGCTACGACCTCTGTTGGCGTCACGCCGAACGGCTGTCGGTGCCGAACGGCTGGCGACTCGAGGATCGCCGCGGCGCCAGCCAGCATCGTCTGGCCGGCTGAACCCGGCGCCCGCCGGTCGGTACCCTGGACGCCCATGTCGCCCTCTTTCGGCACGCCAGTGCGACCGTCACAGCCGCTCCGGGTGGCCGAAGGCGAGAGCCGCATCACCGTCGGCATCGCCGTCACGACGTGGGCGGCGTGCTGGTTCGCCGGAAACCTCGTCGGCGCAGCGGCCCTCGCTGTCTCCGGCCACGACGGGAACGGTGATGTCCCGATCTGGCTCACGATGCTGGGCGCACTGGGTCTGTGGATCCCCACGCTGATCGGTCTGCGGCTCACCAGCCAACGGTTCGGTCTGCGCAGCATCGTTGGTGACTACGGCGTGTCGTTCCGCCCGGTCGATCTGCTGGGCATCCCGGTCGGGGTGCTCACCCAACTCGTCCTCATCCGCCTGCTGTACTGGCCGCTCAAGTCGTGGTGGCCCGACACGTTCTCGAGCCCGAAGGTCGAGGAGTCGGCT
>JAYSLK010000080.1:0-8722 GCA_043725585.1 Actinomycetota bacterium | reverse complement strand
GGTCGCCGGGGTGATCGAGCAGGGTTTCGGCCGGATCGTCGGCCTGGTGCTGGCACCGCACTTCTCGAGCTACTCGATCGGCCAGTACATCGGTCGGGTGCGCACCGCAGCCGATGGCCACCTCGTCGACGGCGTGCCGGTCGAGGTTGTCGGCATCGACAGTTGGGCGACCGAACCAGCGTTCATCGAGTTCCTCGCAGCCGATCTGCGCACCCGGCTTGCGTCGATGCCCGCCGCCACCAAGGTGCTCTTCACCGCCCATTCGCTGCCCCAGCGGATCATCGATGCCGGCGATCCATACCCGTCGGAGCTGCGCGCCACAGCCGAGGCCGTCGCCGCTCGCGTCGGCCTTGCCGAGTGGAGCCAGTGGTCGATCGCATGGCAGTCGGCCGGGCGAACGCCCGAACCATGGCTCGGCCCCGACATCTTGCAGGTCATCGACGAACTCGCGATGAGCGACGACCGCGACTCGCAGGACGCAGGAGCAACAGGGGTGGTGGTGAGCGCGTGCGGATTCGTGGCCGACCATCTCGAGGTGCTGTACGACCTCGATATCGAGGCGTCGAACCGGGCGACGAGCCTCGGTCTGCAGTTCGATCGCACGGCATGCGTGAACGACGATCCCACCGTGATGGCAGCCCTCGCCCGGCGGGTCATCGCCGGTCTCTGATGCGGGTGATCTGATGCGGATGGGCGACGTGGAGGCCGCGAGACCTGTGAGGGTCGCCGTCGTCGGCGGCGGGATCACCGGCCTCGCCGCAGCGCACGCGCTGCTGTCGCCCCGTCCCGAGTCCACCGATCCCGAGTCCTCCGATCCCGATCCCGAGTCCGATCGCGGTGGAGCCGCCGATGCTGATCACCGCTTCGATGTCACGGTGTTCGAAGCGCAGGACCGGCTCGGCGGAAAGATCCGCACCTCACCGTTTGCCGGCATCGACGCCGTCGACGAGGGCCCCGACGCGTTCCTCGCACGAGTGCCGGGGGCCACGGGATTCGCTCGCCGGCTCGGCATGGGTGAGTCGCTCGTCTCGCCTGCCAGCGGTTCTGCCGCGGTGTGGTGGCACGGGCTGCAGCCGATCCCGCCCGGTTTGCTGCTCGGACTGCCGACCGATCTCAGGAAGCTCGCCCGAACCAAGCTGATCAGCTGGCCCGGCAAGCTGCGCGCCGCCACCGAAGTCCTGCGCTCGACCACCTCGCTCGAACCGGACTCGATCGGCGCCTTCGTTCGAACCCGCTTCGGCGACGAGGTGCACGAACGGCTCGTCGATCCCCTGGTCGGCAGCATCTACGCGGCCGACACCGATCGATTCAGCCTCACCGCGGTCCCGCAACTCGCCGACCTGGCCCTCGCCGGTCGCAGCGTGCTGATGAGCGCCCGGCGCCGGCCCGCCACCTCGGTGGACGATGGCCCGGTCTTCGCCGCACCGATCGGTGGTGTCGGCTCCCTCGTGCAGGTCGCAGGCGAGAGGATCATCGAGATGGGCGGCGTGGTGCGCGTCGGCCAGCCCTGCACGAAGCTCGACGCCGCCGGCAGCGGATGGCGCGTCGACGGCGAGCCGTTCGACGCGATCGTGCTGGCCTGTCCGGCGACGCAGGCGGCGCGGCTCCTGGCAGGCGATGCTGCCGCCGACGGACTCTCCCGCATCCAGTATGCGGACGTCGTGATGGTCACGCTCGCCGTCGCAGCCGACACCTGGCCGGATCGGTTGCGGGGGCTGTCGGGCTACCTCGTGCCCAAGCCGATGCAGCGGCTCGTCACGGCGGCGTCGTTCGGATCGCAGAAGTGGTCGCACTGGCGCGCCGCGGCGACGGCGGGGCGTCCAGACCAGGTGGTCCTGCGCATCTCACTCGGTCGCGACGGCCTCCCGGTGCTGCACCTCGACGACGAGCAACTGATCGACGCCGCGGTGAACGAGGTAGGCGCACACATCGGCGTCGACCTCCAACCCACCGATGTGCGGGTCACCCGCTGGCAACGCGCCTTCCCGCAGTACCGGCCCCACCACCACCGGCTGGTGGCCGAGGTCAGCATGCTGCTCCCCGACTCGGTGGTGATCGCCGGGGCCAGCTACCACGGCATCGGCATCCCTGCCTGCATTCGGTCTGCGGAGGGCGCGGCAACCATGCTCCGTCAACGAACGCGTACGGCGTTAGCATGACCGCATGAAGGGGCGGAGCCTTCGGCACATCACACACACCCACCCACCGCGGCCCACACGGCCGTCCATGCCGCGTCGCCGTCTGCATGATGCGCTCGGGGGGCTGGGCCTGATCTCCCTGATCGCCCTCAGCGGAGCATGTAGCGCCACCGATCGCCCCAAGGCCGAAGCAGCCGACCTCCCGGGCGCGGCAACCTCGTTCGCGGTCGCCGACGTGGCCACTGACCCGCAGACCACCGCTGCGCCGGTGGTCAGCACCGAGGTGACGGCCTCGCTGCCATCCGTGGCCAGCACCGAACCATCTGCGGTCACGACTGAAGGGGCCGCTCCCGCGACCGTCGTCGAGACGCTTCCCGTACCCGAGGCACCCCCGCCGGCGCGGGCCAACGAACCGTACATCGAGCTCGGTCGGATCCAGATCCCGAAGATCGGCATCGATACGACCCTGCTGCAGGGCATCAGCCTCAACACGCTCGATCTCGGACCGGGCCACTGGCCTGGCACGGCGCTCCCCGGCGGCATCGGCAACACCGTCATCGCCGGGCACCGCACCAGTCACAACAAGGTGTTCCGCAACATCGATCAACTCGTCCCCGGCGACGAGGTGATCTTTTCGACGTCCGAGGGCGAGTTCGTCTACGTCGTCCGCGAGACCACCATCGTGAAACCCGACGCGATGTACATCGTCGAGCAGACCGACGACACGACCGCCACGCTGTTCGCATGCCATCCGCCGGGATCGACCCGCGAGCGAATCGTGGTGCACCTCGATCTGTCGCCGGACCAGCCCGACAGCCCATCTGTGTGACCGAGCACCCCGAGCCTTCGGCCCCGATGGCCACCCGGTCTCCCGGCGCGGCCGCTCGGGCGTTCTCCACCGAGAACTCCTCTCGAGCTGCGCTCAGCCTCGGTGCGGGTTTCCTCGTGGCCCTGTCGTTGCCTCCGTGGGGTTTCTGGCCGCTGGCGATCGTGGGGATCACGCTGTTCGAGGTCGCACTCGGCGCGACCCCGTCCGCCCGTCAGCGACTGGTGCGCGGCATGGCGTTCGGCGCCGCCTGGCTGTACCCGGGCATGGGCTGGATGTGGTTCCTGACGGCACCCGGATACCTCGTGGTCGGACTGCTGTTCGCCGCGCTGCACGGTGTCGCTGCCATGGCCTCGCCGATCGGCCCGTGGCGGGTGATCGCCCGGCCGGCCGCCCATGCCCTGGTCGAGGCGCTGCGGCTCGCGATCCCCTTCGGCGGTGTTCCGTTGGCCACGCTTGCGATCGGTCAGGCGTCCGGACCGTTGGTCGGCGTGGCCCGAGTCGGCGGCGTGATCCTGCTGACCTGGGTGGTGCTCCAGTTGGGGTTCGCCCTGGCCGGCCCGTCGCCCTACGTGCCCACGATGATGAAGCGCCGGGGCGCGAGGCGCGAGCTCCACGGTGGCGCCGCATTCGCCGCAGTCGTCGCCGTGCTGGCACTCGCCGCGATTGCTCCGGAGGGCGCCGATACCGGTCGCTCACTTCGCGTGGCCATCGTGCAGGGCGGGGGTCCGCAGGGCACCCTCGCGATCAACACGAACTCACGTGACGTCGTCGACCGACATCTCGCAGCCACCGCGCAGATCGAGGCCGGGGCGGCCGATCTTGTGCTGTGGCCCGAGAACGTCATCGACGTCGCAACCTTCGTCGACAGCGTCGAACTGCAGCAGGTCGCAGCCCAGGCGCGTCGCATCGGCGCGCCATTCGCTGTCGGCATCACCGAGGACGTCCCACCATCGGCGGGTGACGAGCTCGGCGGATTCATCAACGCCCAGGCCGTCGTCGACCTCGACGGCAGCGTCGTGAGCCGCTACGAAAAGGTACGCCGGGTGCCGTTCGGCGAGTACGTGCCCTTGCGAGGCGTGTTGGAAGCGATCGGCGCTCCCGTCGATCAGATCCCGCGCGACGCGATCGCGGGCACCGGCCCCGCTGTCATCCAACTGCCCGATGGCACCCGCCTCGCCGTCGCCATCTCGTGGGAGATCTTCTTCGGAAGCCGCGTTCGCGATGGCGTCGGAAACGGCGGCACGATCGTGATCAACCCCACCAACGGCTCGAGCTACACCGGGACGATCCTGCAGAGCCAACAGGTGGCATCCAGCCGCTTGCGAGCCGTGGAGTCGGGCAGGTGGGTCGTCCAGGCCGCGCCCACCGGATTCAGCGCCTTCGTCAGCCCCGACGGCGAGGTGCACCAGCGCACATCGGTCAGCGAGCAGACGGTGATCACCCAAACGGTGACGTTGCGCTCGGGCACCACGTGGTACCGCTCCGTGGGCGACCTGCCCTGGGCCCTGTTGGTGCTGGGCGCGCTCATCGGCTGCCATGTGGCGGCGCGCCGCGCACGTGCCGCGACGACGGCAACCCGCGCTGCCCGAACGACTGCTCCGACGACTGGTCGCAGTTCAGGCGCGTGACGCGACTCGCCTGCTCAGCTGATCCCGATCCACGATCCGGATCGATCTTCCCTCGATCGCGATCCATCCCGCACTCTGGAACGTCTTGAGCGTCTGGTTCACCGATTGACGGGTTCCGCCCGTCAGCAGAGCGATCTCGCCTTGGTTCAGTTGTTGACGCGTGCGTCCGTCGGCGCCACCCAGGTCGAGCAGTGCTTTCGCAATTCGGCCCGGAAGATCGTGGAAGACGAGATCACATCGTTGCTCGGTCGCCTTTCGAGCCAGCGCCGCCAACGCTGACGTGACCGACTGCAACAGGCTCGGATGCATCGCCATCGCCCTGCGGAGCACGTCGCCCGGCACAGCGAGCACGGTCGTCGGTGCGAGCGTGAGGGCAGATGCCGTTCGCGGGCCGTCGTCGAGCGCCGCCAGTTCGCCGAACGCATCGCCGGGACCCACCGTGGCCAACAACACCTCGTCACCGTCGATCGACGTGGTCACCAACTTCAGCCCGCCCGTGGCCACCACCAACATCGCCGTGCCGCGGTCGCCCTGCCGGCACACGTAGGTTCCTCTGTCATGGCTGCGCATGGTGGAGGCCTGAGCGAGATGACCGAGTGCAGCAGGGCTCGCTCCTGCGAAGAACGGAGCGCTGGCGAGCAGCTGCACGGCATCCATCCGGGCAGGATGCCACACCACTGCCGCAGACGGTGCATGCATCACCAGCGAGCTGGGTGGGCATCGCCTGTGCCACGCCGGTCAGGCGACGGCCGAGCTCAGACCTCGACGAGCACCGTGACGGGGCCATCGTTCACGAGTGACACCATCATCTCGGTCCGAAAGCGCCCGGTCGCGACCGTCGCACCCAGGTCGCGCAGCCTTGCCACCACACGCTCGACGAGCGGTTCGGCATGGTCGGGCCGGGCGGCGGCGATCCAGCTCGGACGCCGACCGGCGCTGGTGTCGCCGTACAGCGTGAACTGGCTGACCACCAGCACCTCCCGAGTGGTGTCCGCGACCGATCGGTTCATCACCCCGTCGTCGTCGTCCATCACCCGTAGATGCCAGATCTTGTCGGCCAGCCTCACGGCATCGGCCTCCGTGTCGCCGTGGGTGACGCCGATCAGGACGCACAGCCCTCGACCGATCTCCCCCACCACGTTCCTCCCCACCGGGTCATCGGTCTCTCCGCCCGCCTCGGCGGACACCACCGTGACCGACGCCTGTGTCACCCGTTGCACGAGTCCTCGCATCGTTCGATGTTGCCAGACGAGCGCTCGACGAACGGCAGACCCAGATGGCCGGGCGCCCGATCGGCTGTCAGACTGGCGCCATGGTGGAGTTGGAAGCAGGGCAGGCGACGGTGCTCGTGAGCCCGATCTCGGGCGGACGGATCGCGTCGATCCGCGTCGGCACGGGCAGAGACGTCGAGGAACTGCTGGTCACCGGCACTCCCGCGAGCGATCCGCTCCTCTGGGGCAGTTACCCCATGGTGCCCTACGCCGGCCGCGTCCGCGACGGGCTGCTGCGGTGGAGAGGCCGCCAGATCCAGCTCCCGGTGAACCTCGCGCCGCACGCCATCCACGGCAGCGGCTTCGTCAGCGCCTGGGACGTGCTCGATCAGGGATTCGACCACGTCGAGATGCAGTGCGCGCTGAGGTGGCAGCTCGGAGGCACCGCTCACCAGCACGTGCAGCTCACCCCCGACGCGTTGATCTGTGTGCTCACGGTGACCGCGGGGGCGCAGGCGATGCCGGTGACGCTCGGCTGGCATCCGTGGTTCCGAAAGCCGGTGGCCGATGACCTTCGCTTCGACGCGATGTATCGACAGGACGACGCCGGCATCCCGACCGGCGAGCTGATCGATCCTGCCGCGCGGCCATGGGACGACTGCTTCGTCCGTCCGTTGGCGCCGCTCGTGCTGCAGATCTCGCCCTCGATCACGGTCACCGTCGCCAGCGATTGCGATCACTGGGTGGTGTACGACAAGCCCGAGCACGCCACATGCGTCGAACCGCAGAGCGGTCCCCCCGATGCCGCCAACCTCGGGGCGGCGACCATCATCCAGCCAGGTGAGATGCTCCAGCGCACGATGACCATCGCCTGGTCGACCTGACGGGCGACACATTCGCCCCCGGAGCCATCCCGTTACCGGCCGGTAGCCTGATCTGCCATGTCTGCACGGCGCTCTCCGCTCGACCCCGATGCGCCTCTGCGTCTGGCCTACCTCACCTATCGCGGCAAGCCGCACGTAGGTGGCCAGGGCGTCTACACACGCCACCTGACCAAGGCGCTCCTCGACCTCGGCCACGAGGTCGAGGTGTTCGGCGGCCAGCCCTACCCGGTGCTCGACGAGCGCATCCCGCTGCACAAGTTGCCGAGCCTCGACATCTGGAACGACTACTACCCAGGCCGCCTGCCGGGTTACTGGGAGATCAAGACCAAAGGTGACCTCGTCGAAGTCGGCATGCACCTGCGCGGCACCTTCGCCGAACCACGTGCGTTCAGCACTCGGGTGCTCGGCGCGTTGAAGCAGCGCACCGCCGATTTCGACCTCGTCCACGACAACCAGTGCCTGGGCTATGGCATCTTGAAACTCGAGAAGCTCATCCCCACTGTGGTCACCCTCCACCACCCCATCACTCGCGATCGTGCGCTCGAGATGGAACACGCCAAGAGCGGCTCGAAGCGCCGCGCGCTCAAGCGCTGGTATCGCTTCGTCGAGATGCAGGGCAAGGTCGCCAGCCAGATGCCGCGCATCGTGGTGGTCAGCCAGAACTCGATCAAGGACATCAACGCCGACATGGGAGTCAGCATGGACCGCATGCGCCTCGTGCCCGTCGGCGTCGACCCCGATCTGTTCAAGCCGATCGACGGGGTGCAGCGCCAACCCGGGCGCCTCATCACCACCGCATCGGCCGATGTCGCGTTGAAGGGTCTTGCCTACCTGCTGGAAGCCATGGCGAAGCTGCGCACCGAGCGCGACGTTCGCCTCACGATCATCGGCAAGCCCCGCGAGGGACACAGCGCCGATCTCATCGATCAACTGGGCCTGCGCCCGTACATCGACTTCGTGTCGGGCGTGACCGACGAACGGATCGTCGAGCTGTACGCCGAAGCCGAGCTGGCCGTCGTGCCGAGTCTGTACGAGGGGTTCAGCCTGCCGGCGATCGAAGCCATGTGCACGGGGATCTGCCTCGTGGCCACCGACGGCGGAGCGCTCCCCGAGGTGACCGGAGCCGACAACGACACCGTGCTCGGGTGCAAGGCGGGTGACGTCGACTCCCTCACCAGCGCGATCCGTCGCGGCCTCGACAGTGCCGAGCTTCGCGCTCGCGTCGGTGCCGCCGGCCGGCAGCGCGTTTTCGAGCGGTGGAGTTGGAAGTACTGCGCACAGCTCACGGTCGATCAGTACCGCGACGTACTGGCGATGCCCCACAACGTCGACAAGCTGCGCCGGAACGGCAGGATCTGAGTTCGTGCTGACCATCAGATTCGATCGGTTGGGCATCCGCGCAGGCGACCTCGTGCTCGACGCAGGTGCGGGCTTCGGCCGCCACGCGTTCGAGTTGGCGCGCCGAGGAGCCAACGTGGTGGCGCTCGACTACGCCGCCGACGAGGTCGTCGGTACCCGCGGCACCTTCGGCGCAATGGTGGAAGCCGGCGAGATCGCCGAAGAACGCTACGTCGGAGTCCTTCGCGGCGATGCCACCATGCTCGGTTTCGCCGCGAACACCTTCGATCGAGTGATCACCAGCGAGGTGCTCGAGCACATCCAGTGCGATGTCGACGCGATCGCGGAGTTCGTTCGCGTGCTCAAGCCCGGGGGCACGTTCGCCGCCACCGTGCCCACGTGGTTTCCCGAGAAGGTCAACTGGATGCTCAGCGACGATTACCACGCTCCCAAGAGCGTCGGCGGGCACGTCCGCATCTACTCGGCCACCGAGTTGAAGGCGAAGCTGCGCAGTGCCGGCCTCGAGGTGCTCGGCAGCCATCACGCCCACGCCTTGCACTCACCGTACTGGTGGCTCAAGTGTGCGGTTGGTCCCCGCCGCACCGACAACCGCGCCGTCAACGCGTACCAGAAGCTGCTCGAGTGGGAGATCGTCAACCAGCCCATTGGCATGAAGCTGCTCGAACGCGGTCTG
>JAYSLK010000079.1:0-4741 GCA_043725585.1 Actinomycetota bacterium | reverse complement strand
GTGCACACCCCGTACGGGCCGTCGACCGCCACGCGGGTGCCCACCGAGAGCGATGCCAACATCTGCGACGCGTCGCCGCGGTCCTTGATCGTGAACCGCAACCCGTCGTGGCCCGGCGCCTCCGACAGCGAGAACGGGTTGGAACGCCACCACCCGTCGGCGGTGAGGGCACGCAGGAAGCAGAACTGACCTGCCGAGCCGCGCATCGAGCGCAGGCGGCGGCCGCTGAGTCGGAGCGTGACGATGCCAGGGCTGACCCGGTCGACCGAGCTGACTCGGAGCGGGCGGATCACCGAACGCAGAACACGACCCCAACGACCCCACACGAGGGCGATCGCCACGGCGACGTGCAGACCGATCCACAGCGATCGGGCGATGCCGTCGTTGGCGAAGTCGGTGCCGACGACGATCTGATGACCGAACGACAGACCGAACCCCAGATAGGCCGTGAGGTGCAAGAAGTACCAGGTCTCGTACGACAAGCGAGTTCGAATGCTGCGCAGCGACGTGGCGGTGACGATGCCGATGATGAGTGCCCCGATGGTGGCGCCCGCCATGTACGGCACGCGACCGGTGAGGTCGGAGACGGCATCGCCCCACGTGCCTCCCGCCTGCCATTCGACCAGCGCTGCCGTCACGTGGGCGCCGACCAGCACGGCCATCGACTCGCCCAGGATGCGGTGCCAGTTGAACAGGCGATCGAGCCCGTAACGGCGTTCCAGGATCGCCGGGCGAGCGGTGAAGAGCAGGCCGACCAGACCGACCGCCGAAGCGCCGAGACCGGTGAGCTGGGTGATGCCGGTGGCGATGCCCGTCGTGCCCTCGGCGAACCGAGCGAGACCACCGTGCGTCGACCAGATCCCGATCACCAGCACCACATATGCGCCGATGCCCCACGCGATGTCGGTGTCGAGCACCCGCGACCGGTGCGACGGCGGGAGGAGGTGACGCCCGGTCGCGGTGCTCTGAGGAGCCGGCCCGGTGGAGGAGGAGGCATCGGACGGGGAGACGGTCGATGCTTCGAGGCGGCTGCTCACGGGACACATCGTGCACGAGCTCGGTGTGCGCCGAAACTGATCCAGGTGAGAGTCAGGTGAGAGAGGCGCGGTCAGAGCGCCGTCACATCTGCAGGACCTCACTGACGGGCCGACACGCGAGCCCGAGCGAGGTCGCCAGTGAGGTGTCGAGCACCACACACGCAGGGCGGACGAGCCCTGATCCGGCGATCGTCGAGGTGCGCATGCCTGCGACCTGCTCGGCGCTCGCGCCCATCCAGCGCGCCACGACCCGGGCCAAGGATGCCCGGTCGATGGCCTCTGGTCCCGCGACGTGGATCGGTCCGTTGATGTCGCGCCGATCGGCGAGCGCTGCCACGGCGCGGGCGAGATCGGTCGCATGCACCGGGCAGCGGAACTCGTCGGTGAAGAAGGTCATCGACGATCGTCCGCCGAGAGCGAGCTCCACGTCGCGCTGGACGGGCGCCATCACATCGGTTCCGTAGATCAACGACGTTCGCACGAGAGCGGCGTTCGGATGCGCGGCGATCACGCGCTGTTCGGCGTCGGCTTTCCACGTGCCGTAGTCGGTGATCGGCGACACGGCATCGGTCTCGAGGTACGGCTGCGGTCGACCCCCGAACACCACGTCGGTCGAGAGATGGACGAGATGCGCTCCAACCGCTGCCGCAGCTCGGGCGACGTTGGCGCTGCCCTGGACGATGACCCGAGCGTCGTCTCGACGGTAGGCGAGGTGCACGACGGCGGTGGGCTTCCAGTCGCGGATCGTCTCGGCCACCAGTTCCGCCTTCGTCACATCGAGCGTTTGCGACGGTGGCGCCACCACCTCCCAGTCCCGTGTGGCGTCACTGCCCAGCAGGTGGCGGCCGAGGAATCCGGACCCGCCGGTGACCAGCATCAGATGCGTTCGCCGGCTCCACCTCATCTCCTCATCATGCCGTCTTCGTCGCTAGGTCCTCAGATCGCACGGTCGTCCGCAGGGTCCACGCGGCGATGTGTACCCTCACGGCGTGCCACGACCACATCCGGCCGCGATTGCCCGCCATCCCCACCTGGCCACAGATGTGGCGCCGGGATGGGTGCGGGTCGATCTGCACTCCCACACCATGTGGAGCGGTGACAGCACGACCACGCCCGACGAGCTCGAACGGGCAGTGATCGAAAGCGGCATCGACGTCTTGTGCATCACCGATCACAATGCGATCAACGGTGCCCAGCAGTTGGCCGACCGTCTGCCGTGCCGAGTGATCGTCGGCGAGGAACTGCGCACCCACGCAGGCGAGATCATCGGGCTGTTCCTCGTGGAGCGGGTGCCGGTCGGGGTGCCGCCTGTCGAGGCGGCGCGCTTGATCCGCGATCAAGGTGGGGTGGTGTACATCCCGCATCCGTTCGACCCGATGCGTCGGAACCTGGCTCAGGGGTCGCTCGATGCCCTGGTGGCCGAGGGGCTCGTCGACGCGATCGAGGTGGTGAACGCGAAGACCTCGCTGGCGAGCCTGAACCGACGGGCGAGTGAGTACGCGACCATGCACGGTCTGTTGGCGGGCGCCGGCAGCGACGCCCATGTGCCGTTGGCACTCGGGGCGGCGTATGTGGAGATGCCCGACTTCGACGGCCCGCAAGCGTTCTTGGCAGGTCTCGCTTCTGGTGTGTGCGTGGGCCATCACTGGGACGAGCCACGCCCATGGAGTCCACGGGTGCTGCCCGGTACCTCGATCCATTGAACGCGACCGTGGGGCTCGGTCGGTTGACCTGAACGTTGGCGAAGGACATGGTCAACGTGGGCCCGGCTCAGGTGTGGGCAGCGAGGACCGCCACGCCCTCGAGCGCTGCTGCAGCCACCGCCGGAGCCGCAGCCGCCGGCACGGCGACCGTCACGGACGCGGCGCCGACGGCGACCACCACGCCATCGCGAGTCAACAACGTGCCGGACGCGGTGACGTCGACGTGCTCGCCCGGGACGACCGCAAGCGTCGTGTCGTCGGCGGCGATTGCGACCCGTCGCCAACCCGGCGGAGCGATGTCGTCGGTCCCGACGACGTCGGCGCCGACGAGCATCTCGCCGACCCCTCGACTTCGGCGGGCGATCGAGCCGACCGGATCGTCGACGATCGCGGTCGGCGCCACGAGCGCCAGCGGTGCCGTGACGGCGCGGGCGACGATCGGGTCACCGGGAGCGAGATCATCTGCGGCCACCCAGACCGTGCGGCTGTCGCCCCAGGACCGACGTTGTCGCTCGAGGGCTGCGGACTGCGTCGCCAGGATCGCGGCCGTCGCGAGAGCGATCGAGCCGACGAGCATCCCGTGCACCCAACGGTGACGAGTCAAGAACGAACGAACATGAGCACCCAACACAGCAACCCCCTTCACGGCCGTACCGAGGACTGGCACGGTTCCTCGCGGGGACGCGTTCGGGTGTGCGCGACGCTATCGGTCGAAGCGACCCCGTCCGTCGGGTCAGGTGGGTCCGTCGGGTCCGTCGGGTCAGGTGGCACCAGAGGCTGCCACCGATGCGGCCATCAGGATGCGGATGAGGACGGCGCGGGTGAGGACGGCACTGATGACGAGCCCGAAGACGACGAGCCCGAAGACGACGAGCCCGAAGACGAGTCGGAGCTGGGCGTGGTGGGGCTCGGGGTGCTCGACGACCCGGTCGAGGTGTCAGCACCGTTCGTCGACGTCGCCGAGCTACCGGACGACTTCGATGATCCGCCGCGGCTGTCGGTCTTGTAGAACCCACCACCTTTGAAGGTGACGCCCACTGGCGTGAACACCTTTCGCACCGCCATGACCGCACCCGTCGCCGGGTGAGCAGCCTCGGTGAGGGAGACATCGGTGAAGGCCTGCTGGACCTCGATCGTCTCGCCGGTGTCGATGAACTTGTAGACGTAGGTGGGCATCGTTGCTCCGAGCACTGACAGATGAGCAGGTGGTTGGCAGTCGAGCTGCGCGAGTGCTAATGGTATCGCCCTCGCCTGCGGCGAGCACTTCCTAGGATCGGTCCCATGCGCGTCCACACAGCTGTCGTCCCTGCCGCGGGGATGGGCACCCGCTTCCTCCCGGCCACCAAGGCGGTGCCGAAGGAGCTCCTTCCGATCATCGACACCCCCGCCTTGCAGCTCATCATCGACGAGGCGGTGGGCGCCGGTGTCGACCACATGGTGATCGTCACCAGCCATGCGAAGCCTGCGATCGAGGCCTACTTCCAACCCCAACCCGAGGTGATCGCCAAACTGCGGTCGTCGGGTCGAGACCAGATGGCCGACCGGCTCGAGTCGATCGGCCGCGACGTCAAGGTGAGCTTCGCCTACCAGGACCAGGCGCTCGGGCTGGGGCACGCGGTCGGGTGCGCACGTGAAGCAGTCGGCGACGAGCCGTTCGCCGTGTTGCTCCCCGACGAACTGATGGGCGACTCGTCGCTGCTCGACCAGATGGCCCGCCTGTGCGAGTCGACCGGTGGCAGCGTCGTCGGGCTGAAGGAGGTACCGCACGAGCAGGTCGGGTCGTACGGTGTGATCGACCCGGTGGGTGAGCTCGATGCCGCCGGCGTCATCGCGATCCGGTCGATGGTGGAAAAACCGAAACCTGCGGACGCCCCGAGCAACTTGATCATCATCGGCCGCTACGTGCTCACGCCCGATGTGTTCGACGAGATCGCTCTGGTGCAACCTGGCTCCGGTGGCGAGATCCAGCTCACCGATGCGCTGAAGGCACAGGCTGCTCGC
>JAYSLK010000078.1:0-2838 GCA_043725585.1 Actinomycetota bacterium | reverse complement strand
ACCACTCGGCGGCAACGTCATGCCGCGATTCGGTGGGCCGGCCACCTTCATGCGCCTGCCGCCGGTGGACCGGCCGCTCGATGTGGCGATCGTGGGCGTGCCCCTCGACGTCGGCACGTCCAACCGCCCCGGCGCGCGCTTCGGGCCGCGCGACATCCGTGCCGAGTCGTGTCTCCTGCGCCCGTACAACATGGCGACCCGGGCCGCACCGTTCGACAGCCTCGATGTCGGCGATGTCGGCGATGTCGCGCTCAACACCTTCAGCCTTGCCGCCAGCATCGACATCATCACCGAGCACTACCGACCCCTGTGTGCGGCCGGCACGGTGCCCATCTCGCTCGGCGGCGATCACACGATCACCTATCCCATCCTGCGTGCGGTTCATGCGGCTCGTGGACCCATCGGCATGGTGCACATCGACGCCCACGCCGATGTGAACCGGAGCATGTTCGGTGAGCGGATCACGCACGGGAGCTGGCTGCGCCACGCGATCGACGACGGGCTGGTCGATCCGACTCGAACCGTGCAGATCGGTCTGCGCGGCACCGGCTACGCGGCCGAGGACTTCGACTGGATGCGCGACCAGGGCGGTCGTGTGGTGCAGGTCGAGGAGTGCTGGCATCGCTCGCTGGTGCCGTTGATGGACGAGGTCCGAGCCCAGCTGGGCGATGGCCCGTGCTACGTGAGCTTCGACGTCGACGGCCTCGATCCCTCCATCGCCCCCGGCACCGGCACCCCCGAGATCGGTGGGCTCACCGGAGCGCAGGGTCTCGAGATCATCAGAGGCTGCCGCGGCCTCGCTCTCGTCGGTGCCGACGTCGTCGAGGTGGCCCCGGCCTACGACCCGAGCGGCAACACCGCCCTGCTGGCCGCCAATCTGGCGTTCGAGCTGCTGTGCGTCATTCCTGGCGTGCAGTACCGCTGACCGAGCGCCGCCAGAACGAGTCGCCGCCACGCCAGTCAACCGATGAGCCGGCCAACCGACACGCCGGCCGATGTGTCGTCGCTCCGATGCGTCGCGTCGGGTTCGCGAACAACCGCGCCATCGCCGGCTCGTCGCGGGGTCAAGATGGGCAGATGAGAGTTGTCCTCGCCGTCGCTGCATCGGTCGCGCTGGTGTCGTGCGCCTCACCGACACGGTCTCTCGAGGCCGACGCGCCAAACGCGACCGCACGGGCGACGCCGGACGCGACGGCCACCTTTCCGCCGGCGTCGACGCTGGTGGCCCCGGGACGGTCACCCTCACCGGTCGACCCGGCCGAGGCGTGTCCGGAGTCGGACCCCTCGGCGATCTTCGCCGACGAGGAGGTGATGATGGAGGGCTCGGCGATGGCCGAGCGCAACCTCGGGGTCATCAACCAGTACGTCGCCGCCAACCCGGAGGTCTCCACGCAGCCGTACCTCGACTGGAGCTCCGACCGGCCCCGTGTGGTGGTGGGCTTCACCGGCGACCTGGCACCTCACCGAGGGGCGCTCCGACCGCAGCTGGCCGATCCCGATCGAGTGCTCATCTGCCAAGTGCCGTTGAGCGGCGGACAGCTGGAGATGATCGCCCAGGAGATCCAGCGATCGATGGTGCCGGGCGGCCCCGTGACGGGCGTCGGAAGAGGGGCGAGCGCCGTGAACGTGACCCTCGAAGCCGACGGCGAAGCGCTCGCGGCCGAGCTCGTCGAGATGTACGGCGCTGCCGTCGAAGTGTCAGTCGGTCTGTTCCCGTACCCGATGCCAGCGGAGCTCGCAGCGTCGCTGGAAGTCGCCGATGCCTGTGCCGCAGGTATCGCCGGTCCGACGGACATGAACGGTCTGGTCGCTGAGCCGAGGCTCGACTCTGGCACCCTGGCTGCCGGTGACGGCACCGAGGGTCGGGTCGTGTTCACCAACACGGGCGCGGGCGATGTGTCGTTCGAGACGGGCGACCCGCTCGTCGGTGTCGTGGTGCGGCCGGGGACGACCGAGATCGTCGGCACGTACTCGGGTGACATTGCCGGTGTCGGCGCCGGCGGCGTACTGGCTCCCCGTGAGACGCTCGAGGTGGGACTGCTCGTCGGGACGACGAGCTGCATCCCGGCACACGGATACGTGCTGCCGCCGGGCGAGTACGAGGTGGTCGTCACAGCCATCGTCGACTACTCGCAGAGCCCTGCGACGACGCAGCTGGTATCGCTCCGGTCGGCCCTCACCGTCGAGGCGAGCTGAGCTGAGGCGAGCTGAGCTGAGCTGAGGTGAGGCGAGGATCAGATCATTCGAGCGACACGGTGGGATGGCTGGCCCACGGTTCGAGCACTGTCGGGACGCGATCGGTCGAATGGGACCAACTCGTGGGAGTCGGTGACCAGGCTGGGGCTAGGTTGCGCGGATGGCCGACGACGTGATCACCGTGGACGGACTCGGCAAGGTGTTCGAGGTGCCCGTCCGCGATCCTGGCCTGGCAGCAGCATTCAAGAGCCTCGTGAAGCGGCGGCGGCGCGAGGTGATGGCGGTCGACAAGGTGAGCTTCACGATCGCGCCGGGCGAAGTGGTGGGCTTCCTCGGCCCGAACGGCGCGGGCAAGACCACCACGCTCAAGATGCTCTCGGGTCTGCTGCACCCGTCGCACGGGGAGTGCCGGGTGCTCGGGTTCCAGCCATGGCGGCGTCAGGCCGACTACCTGCAGCAGATCACCCTGGTGATGGGCAACCGCAATCAGCTGCAGTGGGACCTGCCGGCGCTCGACAGCTTCCAGCTCACGCGGGCGATCTACCGGCTGCCCGAGCGGCCGTTCCTCGCTCAGCGCGACGAACTGATCGAACTGCTCGACATCGGGTCGCTCGTCGACAAGCCGGTGCGCAACCTGTCGCT
>JAYSLK010000077.1:0-15307 GCA_043725585.1 Actinomycetota bacterium | reverse complement strand
CTTGCGCGGATCGGCCCACAACTCCCACACCTGATCCACGGACGCGTCGAACTCCGTGGTCATGGTGAGCGTGAGGTGGTGAGGGTCCTTGCGGACGTCCGTGACTGGCATCTGCTTCTCCCTGTGTCGGTGTGTTGCTTTGTGTGTCGGTCAGAGGTCTTCGTCGAGGACGGACTGGAATCGGACGATGCGTTCGCGCCACAGCGCTTCCAGACCTTCGAGCACCCTGGCGGCGCGCCGCACGGTGGCGAGGTTGGGGTGGATGAGTTGCTCGCGGCCGCGGCGCTCCTTCGTCACCAGCTCGGCTCGTTCCAGCACGGCCACGTGCTTCTGCACTGCGGCGAAGCTCATCGGATACTCGCGGGCCAGGGCCGACACCGACCATTCGCCGTCGAGGACCCGCTCGACGATGTCGCGGCGGGTGGCGTCGGCGAGCGCATGGAAGACACGATCGATCTCTTCGGCCGACTGTCGGGTCAGATCTACAACCATATGGTTGTAGATTAGTGAACCGACCAGAGTGGGTCAATGGCATGGGGCGCCGACATGACCGCCTCCTAGAGTGACGTCCATGTCAGCCGGCGCCCGGATCGATGCAACCTCCGAGCAGCTCGCTGCGGTGAAGTACGACGCGAACGGTCTGGTGCCTGCGATCGCCCAGGACGTGAGCGACGGAACGATCCTGATGATGGCGTGGATGAGTCCCGAGACGCTGGCGCTCACCATGCAGGAGGGCCGCACCGTCTACTGGAGTCGCAGTCGTCAGGAGGTGTGGCGCAAGGGCGACACCAGCGGCGAGGTGCAGTGGGTGCAAGAGGCGTTCTACGACTGCGATGCCGACGTGCTGTTGTTCAAGGTGATCCAGGACGGCGCGGGCGCGTGTCACACGGGCGCCCGGTCGTGCTTCTTCCGCCGGTTCGGCGCGGACCAGAACCCATGAGCCAGCTGACCATGCGTCCCTCGCGGGACGAGTTCCGCCGGCTGGCCGGCGAGCACACGGTCGTGCCGGTGTGGACCGAACTGCTCGCCGACCTCGAGACGCCGGTCGCCGCCTACGCGAAGCTCGTCGGCGACGGCGCCGGCTTCCTGCTCGAATCGGTGGAACATGGCGAGCGCTGGGCCAGGTTCAGCTTCGTCGGTCGCGACCCGCAGGCGACGATGATCCTGCGCGACGGCGCCATCACGGTGCACGGCGCGCTCCCGGTGAGCGTTCCGATCGATCGGGGCATGCTCGCTGCATTGGACGAACTGTTGCACGTGTACAAGGCGCCCCTGTTACCCGATCTGCCACCGATGCAGAGCGGGGTGATGGGCTTCCTCGGATACGACGTCGTGCGCGAGATCGAACGCTTGCCCGACACACCGAACGACGATCGCGGCCTGCCCGACGCGATCATGAGCGTGATCGGCTCGCTCGCTGCGTTCGACCACTGGCGCCAGCGCGTCTATCTCATCGAGAGCGTGTCGGTGCACGAGCTCGCCGGCGATGCGCTCGATGCGGCCTACGACAGCGCGTGCCGGCGCGTGGAGCGTGCGGTGGCCGATCTGGCCAGGCCGCTCAGCTACGTGCCGGTGCCACCGCCCGAAGCGGGTGAAGCGTTGCCCGAGGTGCGCAGCTCGATGCCCAACGGGATGTACCAGCGGGCCGTCGAGGTCGCCAAGGAGCACATCCTCGCCGGCGACATCTTCCAGGTCGTCCTTTCGCAGCGGTACGACATCCAGCTCGACGCCGACCCGTTCGACTTCTACCGCGTGCTGCGACAGGTGAACCCCAGCCCGTACATGTACTTCCTGCGTCATCCGGAGATCACGATCGCAGGCAGCTCGCCGGAGCCGATGGTGCAGGTGCTCGGCCGCAAGGTCGTCAGCCGCCCGATCGCGGGTACGCGCCGCCGCGGCCGAACTGACGAGGACGACCGCCGCATGGCGGCCGAGCTGAAAGAACATCCGAAAGAGGTCGCCGAGCACATCATGCTCGTCGACCTCGCCCGCAACGACGTGGGCCGCGTCGCGAAGTTCGGCACCGTGCACGTCGACGAATTGATGACGCTCGAGAAGTACAGCCACGTGATGCATCTCACCTCCCAGGTCACCGGCGAGCTCGTGGAGGGCAAGACGCCCATCGACGTGCTGCGCGCCACGCTGCCCGCCGGCACCGTGAGCGGCGCGCCGAAGGTGCGCGCGATGGAGATCATCGACTCATTGGAACCCGTGAAGCGCGGGCCGTATGCCGGCGTTGTCGGCTACGTCGACTTCAGCGGCAACCTCGACACCGCCATCGCGATTCGCACGATGTTCGCCGGGCCCCATGGTGCCTCGTTCCAAGCTGGCGCCGGTGTGGTCGCCGACTCGGTGCCCGATGATGAAGACCTCGAGTGTCGGAACAAGGCTGCCGGTCTGCTCGCCGCTGTGCCTGCCGCACGCCGGATGACGGCACGCCGAACCGAGGAGGGCACGTCGGCTTGACGCCATCTCGCGACGCTCGCCTGCTCGTGGTGTCGAGGGGCGTGCGCGGTTTCGTGGACGGCGCCGTCGCGGTCGCGTTGTCGGCCTACCTCACCCTGCTCGGCTGGTCGGGGTTGCGCATCGGGGTGCTCGTCACGGGCATGCTGCTGGGCTCGGCCGCGCTCACCTTGCTGGTGGGTGTGCGACTGGGGCGTGTGCCTCGCCGAACGGTGCTGCAATGGGGTGCGGTCACGATGATCCTGAGCGGTCTGGTGTTCGCGTCGACGACGATGTTCGCGGTGCTGGTCGTGGTGGGTGTGCTCGGCACGATGAACCCCACCAGTGGCGACGTGAGCGTGTTCTCGCCTGTCGAGCAGTCGTTGGTTCCGGCAGCGGTCGCCGCGGTCGATCGCACGGCGATGTTCACCCGCTACGTGTTCACCGGCACGTTGGCGGCTGCCGTCGGTTCGCTGTCGGTCGCGGTACCCGAGTGGGTTGCCGATCGCACCGACATCTCCGACGAGACGGCGCTGCGATGGGTCTTCCTCGCATACGCCGCGGCCGGCGTGTTGGTGTTCGTCGTGTTCCGCCGACTGTCGGAAGCGGTCGAGCCATCGAGAGCTGAACCTCCCACACCGCTCGGGCCTTCACGGAAGGTGGTGCACCGTCTGGCGTTGGTGTTCAGCATCGATTCGTTCGGTGGCGGGTTCGTCGTCCAGTCGTTGCTGGCTCTGTGGCTGTTTCGCCGGTTCGACCTGTCCGCCGGTGCGGCGGGTGCGTTGCTGTTCTGGATGGGCGTGTGCTCGGCCGGCTCGATGTTCGCATCGCCCATACTGGCCAGGCAGATCGGCTTGGTCCGTACGATGGCGTTCACGCACATGCCCGCACAGGTGTTGCTGATCCTGGCCGCGTTCGCCCCGAGCCTGCCGATCGCGATCGCATTGCTCTCCGGGCGCAGCCTGCTGGCGGCCATGGACGTGCCGGCTCGCAACTCCTACGTGATGGCGATCGTCACCCCCGCGGAGCGGGCCGCAGCGGCAAGCGTGACTCAGGTCCCACGCAGCCTCGCGGCCGCTGCATCACCTCTGCTGGCGGGATGGTTGCTCGACCAGAGCGATTTCGGCTGGCCGTTGGTGATCGCCGGAGTGCTCAAGCTCGTCTACGACGTCACCCTGCTGACCATGTTCCGCCACGTCCGCCCGCCCGAAGAACAAGCCGCGTTTGGTCGCTGACGCGTGCATGTGACGCGAAAGTGAACAGACGCTGCAGGCGGGATGTTGCGTTTGGTCGCTGACGCGTGCATGTGACGCGGAAGTGACCAAACGCGATCAGTCGATCAGGCCACCGATCAGCAGGATGGTGCCCAACAGTCCGACCCCGACGGTGCCGAGCACCGCGACCGCAGCCAGGCCGGGAACGCTGGTGATCGCTCGCACACCGGCGAACAGCGACGGCAGCTCCTTGCGCCGGTCGAGGAGATCCCTGCGCAGCCCGCCCATGGTCTTTGCCTGCATGCCGAGCGCGACGCCCGAATCGTGATCGACCAGCACGCCCGAGGCGGTTCCCGCCGAGCGCAGGAACTCTCGTGCATCGTCGAGCAATCGGGGAGCTGCTCTCGCCGCTCCTCGGACGAAGAACCAGGCGACGACTGCTGCTCCAACGGGGATGAGGCAGATCAGGCCACCGAGGCCGATCCAACCGGTGCTGCTGTCGAACACCCACAGCCCGGTCGCGAATGTTGCCGCACCGATCACCGCCGTCACCACGATCACGATGCCGACCAGGTTGGCGAGGCGGCCGAGCGTGGTCCGCAGCCCGTCTGATGCGGAGATGGCGACCTGTTCGATCCGTTCGATGTTTCCGCCAGCGGTCATGACGACAAGTGTGCCAGTTGTCGTCCTGCGTGCCGTGCCGTGCTGGGTGTGGTGCCGGCTGCGACACTGGGCGCATGACCACATCCTCCGTGCCCGCGCCCTCGACGTTCTGGTGCGAATCGCCGCGCGACGTGGTGGAGGTGGTGGGGCCCGATGCTGCCACCTACCTGCACTCGCAGGTGTCGAACGATCTGCGTCCGCTTCAGGTGGGTCACAGTTGTTGGGCCTTCCTGTTGCAGCCGACCGGCAAGGTCGACGTGCTGATGCGCGTGTGGCACACCGACGACGAGCGTTTCGTGCTCGACACCGATGCGGGCTTCGGTGAGGTGATGATCGCTCGGGTGAACCGGTTCAAGATCCGCGTGAAGGCCGACGTGTCGCCGCTCGCATGGAGGTGCGTGGCAGTGCGGAACACCGATGGCTCGCCGGTGACGGCAGAGGGTGGGCTCGATTCCTGGGGCGGGGGAATCGACCTCCTCGGACCCGAGGCCGAAGCGCCGAACGGACTCACGGCAGGCACCGCGGAGCTGCTGCTGGCGGCCCGTATCGAAGCAGGATGGCCTGCGATGGGCGCGGAGATCGTCCCAGGCGAGACCATTCCCGCCGAGACCGGGGTGACCGCCGCTGCGGTGAGCTTCACCAAGGGCTGCTACCCGGGTCAGGAGCTGGTGGAGCGAATGGCCAGCCGCGGATCCACCGCTCCACGCCTGCTGCAGGTCGTGGACGTGCCGGCAGGCACCGTCGCCGGGGTGGCGCTGTTGCGTGATGGCGAACCGATCGGCACGGTCACGTCCGTCGTCGGCCACCGCGCGCTCGCCTTCGTGAAGCGGTCCGCGTTGCAGGTCTGATGCGCGCGAGGCTTGCTGGATGACCTCAGCACAGGGGCCCGATCCCGCCCAGCTCAGCGACAAACGGCTATCGAACACCAAGCTGGGTAAGCAGCTCGACCGGCTCCGTTCGATTTCGCTCGCGCTTCCGGAAGCCACCGAGGAGCTCACGTGGGAGACGGAGGTGAACTTCCGGGTGCGCAACAAGATCTTCCTGTTCCCGGGTCAGGGACATCAAGTGATGGTGAAAGCCGAGCGCGACGAGCTGCCGGCGTTGCTGGGCGATCGTCGTTTTCGGCCGGCTCCGTACCTGGCGCGTGGGGGTTGGGTGGTGCTCGACATCTCGGGTGGCTCAGGGGCGCAGGCGGTCGACTGGGACGAGGTGACCGAACTGATCCACACGTCGTACTGCCTCATCGCTCCGAAACGCTTGGCCGACCTGGTGCGGCCGCGCTGATGTGCTGACGGCCGGGCTGATGTGCTGACTTCTGGGGCGTCAGCCGTCGAGCCGTCAGCCGTCGAGCCGTCGAGCCGTCAGCCGTCAGCCGTCAGCCGTCGAGCCGTTGGCGCAGGGCGACGAATGCCGGGTCGCGGCGCAGGCTGGCAAGCTCAGGTGCCCCGTCCAGGATGGTCACCAACGCATCGAGATCGGTGTCGGCATCGATCGCTGCGCCGAGCCAGCCCAGGGCGACGTCCCGGTCGCCGAGGGCCGCCGCGGCGCGAGCCACGACGGCCGCCATCGAGGTACTCGACTGGCGAGCGAAGCTCTGCGACGCGTAGTTGGCGGCCTCGTCGAGATGGCCGGTGCGCAACAGCACGTGGGCGAGCGCGTGCTCGCTGTACGCACGCCCGGTGGGCAGCGGACGGGGCAGCAGCGCGACCGCGGCTGCGAGCCTCTCTGTCGGTGCTGCGTCAGGCGGCCACCAGTTGGGAGGTGACGGGTCGACGAGGTCGGCGAGCAGGATCTGCCGGGCGACGTCGGGATGGCCTTGCCGCAGGTGTTGGTCGGCGCGGTACCACGGAGAGGGCACCAACCCGTCGGGCATGCGCGACAGATCGCCTGCCGACCAGGCGACGGCCTCGGCGCGTGCCGCGATCGATCGAGTTCGCGTGCGCGGCTTGTCGGCGAACAGCATCTGCAGCTGCACCAGCAACGGGAACATGAGGAAGTACCCGAACCCCTGGAGCTCGGGATTCAACAAGAGCACGGCCCCGGTGAGGGAGGTGAAGGTGATGCTGAACCACAGCATCACCTTGCGTGACCTTCCGGGCAACACGAGATCGAGCCCGGCCTGCACGATGTGTCCACCGTCGAGGGGGAGTACCGGTGCAAGGTTGAACAAGCCCATCACGGGGCCGGTCCACCAGATCGCGAGCGCAGCCTCGCTCCGGCCGAACGAATCCCGGTCGATCGGGTTCACCCCCATCAGCAACAAGATCGCGACGCTGACGCCGATCTGGACCGCGGGCCCGGCCACCGAGATGCCAGCCCGTTCCCACCGCTTCAGCGGACGGGTGGGGACGAACGACGCATAGCCGGCGAGGAAGTCGAGCGAGATCTCGGCGTGGGCTCCGGTGGCTCGAGCCGCAAACGCGTGGCCGAGCTCGTGGAGCAGCGTGAGCGCGGCCGCCGAACCAGCGATCCACAGCCCGAGCTCGCCGCCGTTGACGAAGATGACGAGCACCAGGAACATCAAGAAGCCCGGTCTGACGTGGATCGGAAACCCGAACAGATGAAACGCGGGCGTGCCTGCCATGGAAACACTGAGCCTATGGCCGGGGAACCGTCCCATGGGCGCAGGGGCCACCTAGACTCGCTGCCCGTGTCGTACGTCTACGCCTTCTCCCACAAGCACCGTCGTCCCCCCATGGAGTACAAGGATCTCCTGGGTGGAAAAGGCGCCAATCTCGCAGAGATGACGAGCGTGCTCAAGCTCCCTGTCCCGCCAGGTTTCACCATCTCCACCGATGCATGTCGCGACTACATGCACAGCGGATGGCCGGCGGTGCTCGACGAAGAGATCGCGCAGCAGGTGTTCAAGCTCGAAAAGGCGATGGGCCGCAAGCTCGGCGACCCATTCGATCCGCTGCTCGTCAGCGTGCGTTCGGGAGCGAAGTTCTCGATGCCGGGCATGATGGACACCGTCCTCAACCTCGGCCTCAACGACGAGAGCGTGAAGGGTCTCGCCCATTCCACCGGTGACGAGCGCTTTGCCTACGACTCGTATCGTCGCTTCATCGCGATGTACGGCCGCATCGTGCTGGGCGTCGAGGGGCACCACTTCGATGTGCCGCTCGAGGCGGCCAAGGAGAAGGCCGGCGTCAAGACCGACGCCGAGCTGACCGCAGCCGCGCTGAAGACGTTGTGCACGCAGTACCTCGCGGTCGTCAAGAAGGCCACGCGCGCCCCGTTCCCCCAGAAGCCGCGGGAGCAACTGCGCGGGGCCGTCGAGGCCGTGTTCAAGAGCTGGAACGGTGCCCGCGCGATCGCATACCGCGTGCGCGAGAAGATCGACCACGAGCTGGGAACCGCGGTGAACGTGCAGGCCATGGTGTTCGGCAATCGCGATCAGAACTCGGGCACGGGTGTGGGCTTCACCCGCAACGCTGCCACCGGCGAGAACGTGCCCTACGGCGACTTCCTGATCAACGCCCAGGGCGAAGACGTGGTGGCGGGCATCCGCAACACCGAGGACCTCGACCACCTGGGCAAGCACTTCCCCGAGATCAAGAAGGAGCTGCTCGACATCTTCAAGAGGCTCGAGGCGCACTACAAGGACATGTGCGACACCGAGTTCACCATCGAGCAGGGCAAGCTCTGGATGCTCCAGACCCGCGTGGGCAAGCGCACCGGCGCGGCCGCGCTGCGCATGGCGGTCGACATGACCAAGGGCACCAAGGGTCCCGATGGCACGTGGAAGATCACCAGGGAAGAGGCCATCATGCGCGTGGCCGCCGAACACCTCGACCAGGTGCTGCACCCGCAGTTCGCCGGCAAGGGCAAGGTGCTCGCCAAGGGCCTTGCCGCGTCTCCCGGCGCTGCGGTCGGCAAGGTGTACTTCACGGCCGACGACGCATGCGATGCCGATGAACGAGGCGAAGCGGTGATCCTGGTCCGCAGCGAGACCAGCCCCGAAGACGTGCACGGCATGATGATCAGCCAGGGCATCCTCACCGCCCGTGGAGGCCTCGTCAGCCACGCGGCCGTGGTTGCCCGCGGGTGGGGTACCCCTGCGATCGTGGGCGCCGAGTCGGTGAAGATCGACGGCAAGTCCTTCTCGGTTGGCAACATCGTCGTCAACGAAGGCGACATCATCAGCCTCGACGGCAGCACCGGCGAGGTCATCCTCGGTGAGATGAAGCTCGAAGCCGCACAGCCCCCGGCCGAGTTCGCCACGATCCTCAAGTGGGCCGACGTGGTTCGCAAGGGCAAGCTCGGCGTGCGCGCCAATGCCGACACCGGCGAGGATGCCACCAAGGCCCGCGATCTCGGCGCCGAAGGCATCGGCCTGTGCCGCACCGAGCACATGTTCCTGGCACCCGACCGCCTCCCCGTCGTGCGCGAGATGATCCTCGCCGACACCGTCGAGGCGGAGGAGAAGGCGCTGGCCAACCTCGGCAGGGTGCAGCAGGCCGACTTCGAGGAGATCCTCGAGGCGATGGACGGCCTGCCGGTCACGGTGCGCCTGCTCGACCCGCCGCTGCACGAGTTCCTGCCCTCGGCGGAGGAACTGCGCCTCAAGCGCGCCCTCGGCAAGCTGACCAAGCTCGAGACTGCCGAGCTGAAGGCCGCCGAGGAGTGGGCCGAGCACAACCCGATGATCGGTACCCGCGGTGTGCGGCTGGGCGTGGTGAAGCCGGGTCTGTATGCGATGCAGGTGCGGGCGCTCATGGCTGCGGCCGCGTCGTTGCGAGCAAAGGGGAAGAATCTGATCGTCGAGGTGATGATCCCGCTCACCGTCACCCGCGAAGAGCTCGCGCTCGCTAGGGGATGGGTGCAGACCGAGATCGACGCTGCGGTCAAGGGCATGAAGAAGAAGCCCAGCGTCACGATCGGCACGATGATCGAGACGCCGCGCGCCGCCATCCGGGCCGATCAGATCGCCGAGGAGGCCGACTTCTTCAGCTTCGGTACCAACGACCTCACGCAGATGACGTTCGGATTCAGTCGTGACGACATCGAGTCGAAGATGATGCCGGCGTACCTCGAACAGGGCCTGCTCAAGCGCAACCCGTTCGAGACCATCGACGTCGAAGGCGTCGGCGACCTGGTCTATACCGGCGTCGCGCGTGGTCGCCAGACCAAGCCCGGCCTGAAGATCGGTGTGTGCGGCGAACACGGTGGCGATCCCGAGAGCATCGCGATGTTCTACGACGCGGGGCTCGACTACGTGAGCTGCAGCCCCTTCCGTGTGCCGATCGCCCGCCTGGCGGCCGCCCAGGCCGTGATCAGCCAGGCGAGCGGCGCAGGCAAGACCGAGACCAAGTAGTCGACCAACCGTCGAACCACCTCTGAGCAAGGAGACGAAGATGGAAGTAGCGATGCGTCAGGGCCCCGCGTACGGCGTGGCCAGGCTCACGCTCGGCCCGAACGAGCCCGTGCGGGTCGAGAGCGGTGCGATGATGGCCATGTCGGGTGGCGTCACGCTCCAGTCGAAGGCCGAGGGCGGCATCATGAAGTCGCTCAAGCGGGCCGCGCTCGGCGGCGAGAGCTTCTTCGTCAGCACCTACACCGCGCCGTCCCAGGGAGGGTTCGTCGACGTGGCCGCCCGCCTCGCCGGCGACGTCACCATGTTCGACGTGCAACCCGGACGGGCTCTGTTCATCTCGAAGGGCTCGTGGCTCGCCAACGAGACGACCGTGACCCTCGACACCAAGTGGGGCGGCTTCAAGAACATGTTCGGCAGCGAGGGTGGCTTCATCGTCCGCGCCGAAGGTCAGGGCAAGGTGGTGTTCGCCTGTTACGGCGCGCTCGAGGTGTGGAACCTCGAGGCCGGCCAGGGCATCACGATCGACACCGGTCACATGGTGGCGTACGAAGACACCGTCACGATGGGCATCCGCCAGGCCAGTGGGGGCGGGATGATGCAGACGTTCAAGAGCGGTGAAGGTCTGGTGTTCGACTTTCAGGGACCAGGGCGGGTGTGGACCCAGACGCGCAACCCAACCGAGTTCCTCGGCTGGATCAGCGCCACGCTCGGCACCTCGAACTCCGGGACGGGCAGCCCGCTCGGCGGATTGTTCGGTCGCGACTGATGGGTGCACTGCTCGCGGCGGCGAACGACAACTTCGTCGATCTCGATGTGCACCTGTGGCAATGGGGAGCGTTGCTTGCGTTCATCGCGCTGTTGTTGGTCGTCGACCTGGTGGTGTTCCACAAGGAAGCCCACGACGTCGATACGAGGGAAGCGGCGTTCGAGTCTGTCGTGTGGGTCTCGATCGGGCTCGCGTTCACCTTCGTCATCTGGTGGGGCTTCAGCGGCGCCGCAGCCGGCGAGTACATCTCCGGTTACCTGATCGAAAAGAGCCTGAGCGTCGACAACGTCTTCGTGTGGGCGCTGATCTTCAGCTTCTTCAAGGTGCCCGGCAAGTACCAGCATCGTGTGCTGTTCTGGGGCATCTTCGGTGCGTTGGTCCTGCGTGCCATCTTCATCTTCGCCGGCGTCGCTCTCATCGAGAAGTTCGAGTGGGTCCTCTACTTCTTTGGTGCGTTCCTGCTCTACACCGCGTTCAAGTTGATCCGCGGCGATGAAGAGGAGATGGACCCCGGCGCGAGCCCGGTGCTCAAGCTGATCAAGAAGGTGGTGCCCTCCACCGACCAGATGGACGGCCAGAAGCTGTTCACGCGCATCACGGGCAAGCGGCTGGCCACGCCGCTGTTCGCCGTGCTCATGCTCGTCGAGGCCACGGACGTGATCTTCGCGGTCGACTCCGTACCGGCGGTGCTGGCCGTGAGCCACGAGCAGTTCATCGTGTTCAGCTCGAACGCCTTCGCGATCCTCGGCCTTCGTGCGCTGTACTTCCTGCTGGCCGACCTGCATGCCCGGTTCAGTTACCTCCAGGAAGGCCTGGCGATCATCCTTGCCTTCGTCGGCATCAAGATGATCATCGCCCAGAAGCCGATCGAGTACCACATCCCGACGTGGCTCTCGCTGCTGGTGATAGCGCTCGTGTTGACGGTGTCGATCAGCATCTCGTTGCGCGCGCCCGGCGAGCACGACACGATCGAGCTGCCTTCCGAGGCGGAACTGCCTCCACCCCCGTCGGAACGGTGACGGCGGGGCGGCGCAGCCTGAGCGCCGGAGTGTGGCACCGGTAACCTGCGGCTCATGGCGATCGTCGACGATGACTTGGAACGGCTGCGTGCCACCGTGTCGGTCGTCGACGTCATCCAGCGGCACGTGCCGCTGAAACGGGTGGGACGCAACTGGGTCGGGTTGTGCCCGTTCCATGGCGAGCGTTCGCCGTCGTTCAACGTTCGCGAGGAGACCGGCCGCTACCGGTGCTTCGGCTGCGGCGCCTCGGGTGACGTGTTCACGTTCGTGCAGGAGTTCGAACACGTCGACTTCGTCACCGCCGTCGAACAGCTCGCCGCCGGTGCGGGAGTGCAGCTGAACTACACCACCGGGGGCGAGGGCAAGGAGCGTCAACGACGCAAACGCCTGGTCGACGCGATGGCCTCGGCCGTCGAGTTCTACCACCAGCGCCTACTCACCGCGCCCGACGCCCGCGGTGCCCGCGACTACCTGCGCAAGCGTGGGCTGGCCGGCGACGTGGCGCGTCACTTCCGGTTGGGGTGGGCGCCCGACGACTGGGATCAACTCAGCACCGGGCTCGGAGTGCCTTCCGAGGTGTTGCGCGAGACCGGGCTGGCGTTCACCAACAAGAGCGGGCGGTTGCAGGACTCCTTCCGTGGACGGGTGATGTTCCCGATCTACACCGAGAACGGTGATCCGGTGGCGTTCGGGGGCCGCATCCTGCCGGGCTCGCCCGATCCAGCGAAGTACAAGAACTCCAGTGAGACGCCCATCTATGCGAAGAGCAAGACGCTCTACGGACTCAACTGGGCCAAGGCCGACATCGTGGCCACCGACCAGGTGATCGTCTGCGAGGGCTACACCGACGTGATCGGCTTTCATCGGTCGGGCATTCGCCGAGCCGTGGCCACCTGCGGCACAGCGCTCACCGAAGAGCACGTGCGGATGATGAAGCGGTTCGCCAGTCGTGTGGTGCTGGCGTTCGATGCCGACAAAGCGGGTCAGGGCGCGGCCGAGCGCTTCTACGAGTGGGAAGAGAAGTACAAGGTGCAGGTGAACGTGGCCCGGTTCGCTGCCGGCCAGGACCCTGGTGAGTTGGCAGTGCGCGATCCGGACGAACTTCGCCGTGCGGTCGATGAGGCGGTGCCGTTCCTCGGGTTCCGACTGCAGCGGGTGCTCGACTCACGACCGCTGCGATCGCCCGAGGACCGGGCGCGCATGGCGCAGGATGCGATGCTCGTGGTGAACGAGCATCCCAGCGTCGATGTGCGCAAGCTCTACGCGGGTCAGGTCGCAGCGCGTGTCGGGATGCCTGTGAACGATCTGGTCGCGGCAGCTGTCCGGGGCGGGCGAGCCGTCATCAGGGTGGCCCCCGCACGCCAGATCGGCTTTTCCGAGAACGCCGAGTTCGTGGCCGTGTCACTGCTGCTGCAACGTTGGAACGATGTGGCGGACTGGCTGATCGAAGCGCTGTTCGCCGACGATGTCGCCCGGCGCGCGTTCCTCGCCCTGGCCGCATCGAGTGGCAACCTCACGGTGGCGTTGGCCGAAGCAGATCCCGATGCCCGAGAGATGCTCGAGCGAGCCGCCGTCGCGGATCTGGATGCCGAGCCGTTCATCGAGGCGTGCAACCTCATCGCGGCTGCGACGCGTCGTGAGCTCGGTCGGAGCACCAGCGCGATCGATCCCGACGCGATGCGCGAAACCACCGACGCGCGCCAGCAACTCGAGCTGCTCGACACACCGGAGACAGCCCAGGATGCGGCAGGGGTGTTGCTAGGGTGGCTGGAGCGGCGCGGGGAGGAGCGTGAGTGACCGACGTTGGTGAGGATGTGACACCGGACAGTCCAGCTGCGCCTTTCGCAGGGGTTGATTCGGGGGAGTGGAGCGATCTGCTCGAGCGCGGACGCGCTCGCGGTGTGCTCCACGCCGAGGAGATCACCCACGTCCTCCGCCAGGTCGAGCTGAGCGGCGATGTGCTCGCCACCGTGCAGGTCGAGCTCGCCGCGCAGCGCATCACGATCGATGAGACCGTCGAGGAGTTGGCCGACGAGCTGGCCGACGAGACGCCGGACGGTGGCATCGCCCGTGATCAGCCACTCCCCGGTGATGCGCAGATCCTGCCCGGGGACGACGGGGCAACCGAGGACGCCGAGGGTCTTCTCGCCCGTCGTCGTCGCCGGCGTACGGCACGCCAGCAAGCCGGCGGAGATGGCGGCACGAGTTCCGATCCGGTGCGCATGTACCTCAAGGAGATCGGGCGGGTCGAGCTGCTCAGCGGCGAAGAGGAGCGGCGGTTGGCTCAGGCCATCGACGATGGCAATCGCGCCGCAATCGAGCTTGACCGCACCGATCTCACCGACGTCGAACGACGCCGCCTGCTGCGGGCGGTCAACGCCGGGCAACGAGCCAAGAGCGAGCTCATCCAGGCGAACCTGCGCCTCGTGGTCAGCATCGCCAAGCGATACACCCTGCGCGGCATGCAGTTCCTCGACCTGATCCAGGAAGGCAACCTCGGACTCATGCGCGCGGTCGACAAGTTCGACCACACCAAGGGTTTCAAGTTCTCGACCTACGCCACGTGGTGGATTCGTCAGGCCATCACTCGATCGATTGCCGACCAGGCGCGCACGATTCGCATCCCGGTGCACATGGTCGAGAGCATGAACCGGGTGTTGCGCATGCAACGCCAGATGCATCAAGAGCTCGAACGCGAGCCCACGCTCGACGAGCTCTGCGATCGGGTGGGGTTGCCTCCCGACCGCGTCCGCGAGATCCTGCGCATCAGCCAGGATCCGCTGTCGCTCGATTCGCCGTTGGGCGAAGAGGACGACTCGAACCTTGGCGACTTCATCCCCGACCTCAGCGTCGACACGCCGGCCGACATGGCGACGAAGAAGATGCTGGTGCAGGCGGTGGAGGAGGCGTTGGGCGAGCTGAGCGAGCGCGAACAGGAGATCGTGCGGATGCGTTTCGGTCTCGACGACGGCCAAGCCAAGACGCTCGAGGACGTCGGTCGTGAGTTCGGCGTCACGCGTGAGCGGATCCGACAGATCGAGGCCAAGACCCTCGCCAAACTGCGCCACCCCATGCGCTCCCAGAAGCTCAAGGAGTTCCTCGAAGCCGAGTAACCCGTCCGTGAGCCCGACCTCGCCTCACGCGGGCTCGTGCTCACGGGCCAAGCTGTCGGTGAGCCCGGACCCCTCTCACGCGTCGTATCGCTCACGGATCATGGGTGCGTGCGGAAAGCTGTGTGGCCGGAACGATCAGACGCTAAGTTGTCGTGCGCCCTTCCGGGGTAGCTCAGTTGGCAGAGCAGCGGACTGTTAATCCGCGTGTCGCAGGTTCGAGCCCTGCTCCCGGAGCTCGATGGGACGGCCCGCTCATGCGGGCCGTTCGTCGTTTTTCGGATGGTGACCAGCCGGGCCGAGTACGGTCGCACGAAGTCGGGGGCGGTAGCTCAGTGGTCAGAGCAGGGGACTCATAATCCCTGGGTCGTGGGTTCGATACCCACCCGCCCCACACGATCTACCAGGTGTTTCGGACAGAACAGCACTCGCCGCGGTCCTGGCAGTACGGACGGCGCATCAGCCGGTCAACGGACGCTCCGAGCGCGGCAAGCCGTACAGCGCCATCTGCCCGGAGATGGCCGCATGCGTGCACAACGTCTTGGCCGAGTCCTTTTTGGTCGCGTTCCAGACCTTCGCGCCCCAGCCACTGACCCGTGGCGAAGCCGTGTCGGACCCGCCCCGGTCAGGTGCTCGATCTGGTCTGGTGTTTGGCTCGCCGTTTCGCGGCCGCGAGTTCCACGCGTTCCGGTCGGGCCTTGTAGAACGGATCAAGTGGGTAGCAGCCCGAGATCAGGCCTGATCGGGGTGCGGTCGTGCAGTCGCTGAACGTGCGG
>JAYSLK010000076.1:0-2364 GCA_043725585.1 Actinomycetota bacterium | reverse complement strand
CCGCTGTTCGGATCGCCCGACGAACCAGCACATCTCTACAAGGCGTACGGCACGGCTCACGGCGAGGCCATCGGCCAGCCGATCGAGGGAAGCTTCTCTCCCAATCTGCGCCGGTTCGACGTACCCGCAGAGATGGGCATTCCACCGAACATCATGTGCTTCGTCTTCCAGGCCGACGTCACTGCCGGATGCGTCCAGCCCGGCTCCAGCAGTGCCGGAGAGTCGACCGCCGCCACGTACCCACCCTTCTGGTACGGCCTCGTCGGCGGGGGCGTTCGCCTCACCGGTCACGACACCAGCCAGCGCGCGTACCGCGCCGTGGCAGCCGCGTTGTGCGCGGCACTGATCGCCGCTGCGTTCGTCGTCGCGCGCCGATCGGCCTCGGGCCGGCTCAGCCCGCTGCTGCTGCTCGGACTCACGCCGATGACGCTGTTCCTCGGCGGGAGCGTCAATCCCAACGGGTTCGAGATCGCCGGCTTCCTCATGCTGTGGGCTCTGTGCCTACAAGTCGACTCCGAGCGCGCCCCCGGCCGACGCTCAGGTGTGATCGTCGGAACAATCGTTGCCGTGTTGTTGCTGTCGCGGTTCGCCTCGGCGATCTGGGTCGCGACCGGCGCCGGGGTGATAGCGCTCACCATCGGGGTCAGCGGCGTCCGCCGTTTCATGAACCGCTCGTTCCTGGTTCCCGTCCTCGGCCTCGGCGGCGTCGCCTCCGCGCTGCTGGTCGCGTGGTCCCGGTACGCCGGCGCCGTTGCCGACGACCCGCGCATCGCCACCGAGATGAGCCTGGCAGACGCCGCACGCACCACGTGGGAGCGCACGCCCGAACTGCTGCGGCAGATGATCGGCATCCTCGGCTGGCTCGACACCCGAATCCCTTGGTTCGCGTACGCGCTGTTCGCACTGTTCACGGCCGTCGCCCTCACTGGCGTCGTACTGGCCGGCGATCGCCGGCTCGTGATCGCCGCCGGTGCGGTCTGCGCCGGGGTGATCATCGTCCCCATCGCCGTCAACGTTGCCAGCGCGGCGTCCGCCGGTCTGATCTGGCAGGGCCGGTACTCGCTGCCGCTCTACGCAATGCTCGGCATGCTCGGCATGCTCGGATGGCACCGGGCGCTCGAACGCAGGCCCAACCCTCGGGTGCTGACAGCGGTCCGCTGGATAGCGTCGACGTGCTTCGTCATCGCGGAAGTGGCTGCGTTCTGGCAGGCAATGCGCCGCTTCGCCGTGGGAGCCAACGGCAAGATCTGGCTCGACGAGCCGCTGCCATGGAGCCCGAGCATCACGCCGATGCTGCTCATCGCGGTCAACGCTGTCCTGGTGCTCGCACTCGCGGGCGCCGTGCTCGCCGGCACTGTGCGCGACCACGCTGTGGCGAACGACGATCGACCCGAAGTCGGGCACGACCCTCGCGCTGGGCCGTCGGGATCACCGTTCGACGACCAGACCGCTGCGAACGCGGCGTCTCGGTAGCCTCTCGGCTGTGACACGCCTCGCCATCATCGGTACCGGGTACGTCGGTCTCACCACGGGAGCATGCTTCGCCCACCTCGGCCATGAAGTGGTGTGCGCCGACATCGACGAAGGCAAGATCGAACGGCTCTCCCGTGGCGAGATCAGCATCGTCGAGCACCGCCTCGACGAACTGGTGGCCGATGGTCTCCGGTCGGGCAACCTGCGATTCGTGCTCGGCGGTGCCGAAGCGGTCAAGGACTGCGAGATCGCGTTCTTGTGCGTTCCCACCCCGCAGGGCGACGACGGCTCGGCCGATCTCAGCTACGTCGAGGCGGCAGCCGCGGAGATCGCCAAGGTCCTGCCCTACGAGGCCATCGTCGTCAACAAGTCGACGGTGCCGGTGGGCAGCACGAAGGTGGTCGAGCGGGTGCTCCGGCGGCCCGACGTGCGCGTGGTGAGCAACCCTGAGTTCCTCCGCGAAGGCTCGGCGGTCGACGACTTCTTGAACCCGGACCGCGTGGTCGTCGGCTGCGACGACCGTTCGGCCGCGATCGCCGTCGGCAACCTGTACGGCAAGGTGCGCGCCCAGGTGATCGTCACCGACCCGGCGTCGGCCGAGACGATCAAGTACGCGGCCAACGCATTCCTGGCCACCAAGCTCAGCTTCATCAACGCGATCGCCGCGGTGTGCGAAGGCGTCGGGGCCGACGTCAACGACGTCGTCGTCGGCATGGGCTACGACAAGCGCATCGGCACCGAGTTCCTCCGCCCCGGCCCCGGCTGGGGCGGCAGTTGCTTCGACGGCGCCGAGACCCTAGTAGTGCGCGATGACTTCGGTACCCGGATGGTCCGTTTCGACCAACTCGCGATGCTCGACCTACGTGGGCTCGAGGTGCTCAGTTGGACAGA
>JAYSLK010000075.1:0-4400 GCA_043725585.1 Actinomycetota bacterium | reverse complement strand
GGGTTGGCGGATGGTTCGGCGAAGCCGTTGTCGTGTCCGCATCAGATGACACCCGAGGTCGAAGCGCGGGTGGTGACGATCCGTCGTGAGCATCCGGGGTGGGGTCAACGCACGATCCTGCATCAGCTCGGCCAGGAAGGGATCTGCCCGTTGCCGACGTTGTCGTCGATCTATCGGTGTCTGGTCCGCCAACGGTTGATCACTCCCCAGGCACGCAAACGCAAGCGTGACGATTACAAGCGGTGGGAGCGGTCGCGGGCGATGGAGTTGTGGCAGATGGACATCGTTGGTGGTGTCAAGATCGCCGACGGGTCTGAGGCCAAGATCGTTTCGGGTGTGGATGACCACTCGAGGTTCTGCATTTCGGCGCATGTCGTGGAGCGGGCAACAGCACGCCCGACGTGTGACGCTCTTGGGCTGGCGATGCGCCGTCATGGTGTGTCGGCGGAGATCTTGACGGATAACGGCAAGGTGTTCACGGGCCGGTTCGGGCCAGGCACTGGTGAGGTGTTGTTCGACAGGATCTGTCGGGAGAACGGGATCAAGCACATCCTCACCCGGCCGCGGTCGCCGACCACGACGGGCAAGATCGAGCGGTGGCACAAGACGCTGCGCGTCGAGTTCCTCACCGGCAAGGTGTTCGATTCGATTGCTGATGCTCAGGCGCAGCTGGATGTGTGGGTCGAGCATTACAACCATGTCCGCCCGCACCAGTCGTTGGGGATGGCAACACCGTGGGACCGGTTCAAACTTGCCCTCAACGAACCCGCTCGACCTGTCGTTGAGACGACAGCGGATCCTGCCGGGTCGATGCCGCCGTTCGCGTCTCGACGTGTCGCAGCGAAAGGGACGATCAGTTTCGCTGCCGCGCACTACAAGGTCGGAGTGTGGCTGGCTGGTCAGAACGTCGAGGTGGTCTGCGAAGGCGGGCTGGTGCAGATCCACCATCGAGGTGTCCTGATCGCGACGCACGCCCGGCGTCATAAACCGGACAAACAGTCCGCCGGGATGACACGTAGCGTGCGCGGCAAAGAACCCGAGCAGCGGCCGACCGCGTCGGTGGTCACCGTGACCCGCAAGGTTGATTCGTCGGGCAACGTCAGCTTCGCCGGCGCCAACTATCGGGCCGGCAACACATTCCGACGTCGCCAGGTCCAAGTCGCCGTCGTCGGCGATCAGCTGGAGATCTCCATCGGTGAGCAGCTCATCCGCCGACACAAGATCCACCACGACCGCACCCGCGAACACGGCGCGCTCGCCAACCCCGGCGGCCGTCCCCGCCGCATCAACGCCGCATGAACCCAACCCAACCTGTCAACCACCTACCGAAGTCACCGCGTCAAGCGGGTACCGAGGCTTGACAGGAGCAGTACCAGGAGTCTCCGACGGCACCCTCGTGCCCGGTCGGCCCAAGACCGACGCCGGCGTACGCACGATCGGCCACGTCAGCGGACCACCGAGCTGCTCCTCGAGCCGGCAGCGCGGCACCCGGAGCAGTTTCCCGTAGCGAACCACCGCGATGCCGGTGCGGCCGCCCGACCGTTCGAACGCGTTCGCCTCGCGGTACGCCGTGTTCCGCCCAACACGCAACACCGGCGCCGCCTCATCCAACGTGAGGAAGTCGGGCGGGCTGGACGGCGTCGCAACAGCAGGCTCGGGCCATCGGGCTCACCGGAGTTGCACCTCCGAGCCGCGGCGCACGTCACACATCACTGCACGAGTAAGGGGCTCGAGGCCCCCGAGCGCTGGAGACGGAGACGAACCTCACACCCACTTACAGAGCACGAAACCCGCCGGGCGCAGCACGATCCGCCGGAAACTTCAGCCCGGGCGCGGCGCTGCGCCACCCCAACGCGTGCCTGCCAGGTCGCGATTTTGCTCTGCACACCTGCCAACGGACATCAACAGCCCGACGGCGGCGCCGCGGTAGGCGGACATGATCTCGGGCCGGATCCGCCCTTTCGCGGCGATCGCGATTCCTTGTTCGATCGCCCACGCTCGCACCTCGGCCGGTGTCGGCGCCGCCGGTTCCAGCGGACCCGCAACCGGCAGCGACTTCTCGAGTCGATCTGCTTGCGCGTGTTCAGCGTGGTGGGCGACCGCGGCGCCAAGGAACCGGTATGCCCACTCCTGCGCCAGCGGCCGCGTCTCGCAGAACACGATCGGCACCGTCGGGAACCGCACCTGTGCCTCGGCCAGGCCTTCGGTCACCACCGACGGACGTACTCGATCGAGCTTGAACACCGACGACCAACGCTCCTCGACGACCAACGCCGCCCGCGGCACCGACGAGAGGTCAGCCATCAAGTACCGCAGCTTGCCGGTCGTGAGCGTGCTCACCAGGTCGGCGAGGCTCTTGCGCTCCACCGATGCGACCAACTGGCCATCGACCACCACGCCGTAGTCGCCGGCGGGCAACGCCTGGCGTCGTGTCGTCGCCTGCTGAGCCGTGAACGTCCAGGGGTACCGCTCATGGCTGTCGACCAGAATCTCCAGAATCCGGCCGGAGGCTCGCGCCGTCGGTACAGACACTGCCGGTCGTGCCTGCTTGGCCGTCCGAGCGCTCTGCCAGAAGATGACCTCACGCCCGCGTGCCATCGCGAACACGAACTGTGACCGATTCTCTCGCCCACGGTCCAACACCAGATCGATCGATGCGCCACGACGCACACAGCTCCGGACAGCCACCCGCTCGACGATCTCGGCCTCATCGGGCCAATCCTCGGCGCGATGGCAGTACACCTTCGCCGTCCTCGGCCACGTGTCTCGCACCTTCAACACCACACCATCGTCACCCAACGGCAAGCGCACCAGGAAGGGCAACGATGACCCCTCGTCCGGGTTGCGCGCGATCACGAACTCCACTCGACCATTGTGACCCGGCAACGGCTGAACCCATGGGTTCTCGACATCACACCGATGTCGCGCCGTGCGGTCAGAACTCATCTGCTGCGGGCCTGCGTTGCCTGTGACTCGTTGGTGAAGACGTGCGATTCGCCTCCTGGGTGACACCTGGCGCCGTGTTGGGCTCGAAGACCCGGGCGAGCGACGTCTCGAAGTGGTGCAGCCACCGCAACGACGAGATCAGCTGTGGTTGCCGTCTCCCTGGGAGCGTGGCCCGACGATGCGCAGGTCATAGCGCCCGGCACCTGTTCGCGCGCTGTCGAGGTCGCGCCGAATCGACGAAGCCAACGCCGAAGCAGACACGTCGTCGGCTGACGCGACAGCGATCACGGCGATGCTGCGCCTGCGCTCGAAGTACCGCCGACGCTCCACTTGAGTTCGCCGTGTTCGCTGCCAGGCGCGGACTCCGGCGACGACGAGCGCCGGTGCGGCCACGACGATCGACAGCAACACCACCGCGCCGAGCGAGACCGGGTTCAACAGTGCGAACACGATCGCCGCGGCAAGTGTGAGTGCACCGGCGACACCCGCAAACGCACGGGCGCCCTTTCGACGTTCCGGATGTTCAGGCACCACGTCGACGGCCGAGAGACGGACCGCTGCTATCAGGGCGTCGGGTTGCACGCGCCGAACCCGACCCAGCACGTCGATGCCCTCTCGTGCTCCGACCACTTCGATGATCACCGTCGGCGAGACAAGGGTGAGTTCGGTGGCGACGGTTGCATCGAGCGGCTCCATCGTGTGATTGGGATGCGCTTCGGAAACAAGGCGCGTGAAGCTCTGGTTCATCAGCGCATGCCCGATGGTCCGGCAACTCCAGCAGACCCCGCTACGTGCCTGCCCATGCGTACCATCGTGCCTCCAGCGCGTGCCTGCGACCGGTGTCACCAGTCGGCGTGTCCACCCGCTGCTCGATGCCCTGCGCGGACGGTACACCACATCGCCGGTTCGGCCGTGGCGCCTCGGTGAGGAATGCCACCATCGCACGACGACATGTCCGACGCGTCGCGCTGGGACAACGTTCAGCCGGACAGCGAGTTCAACAACTCCAGCGTCGCCGACACGATCTGCGACTGAGCGTCGGCGCGATCGATCGACGGGAGGCCATCACCGGGCTGGTCGCCGTAGTCGCCGAAGAACGTGTGGACTGCGCCATCGACCTCGATGAACCTCGTCGTGGGCGGAAGGTCATCGACCGAGTCCGCGATGTCGGCACGGGTCGTCAGACCGTCGTTCGATGCCGAGATCGACAGCACCTCGAGCCCGGTGACGTCGGCCATCGACCTGGTCGGATAGGCAGCCCAGAGCACGAGGCCGTCGATGTCGTCCGTGTTGTCGCGCGCGAACGACGACGCGACGGCGCCGCCGAGCGAGTGTCCACCGATCGCCCAACGGTCGATGTCCGGATGATCGGAGATCACCCCCTTCGCCGCGCCACTCCCGAGGAACGCGATGCCGAGTGGCATCTTCACGACCACCACCAGGATCCCGGCCTC
>JAYSLK010000074.1:0-5975 GCA_043725585.1 Actinomycetota bacterium | reverse complement strand
CGCCGGAGCTCGACGTACGTGGTCTTCTTCTTCCCGCTGCGCTTGCCGAGGAAGAAGAACAACAGCAACAGCACGACCCCACCGGCGATCGCCGCGGTGGTCATGGTCTGCTTCTTGTCGTTGACCTTGTGGTTGACATCGTCCTGGAGCGCCTTGAACTTCGCCTCGAGGTCGTCACGGGTGATGCGTTGCTGCGACATGGGAGTGCTCCGGGCTCAGTCCTTGTTGAGGGACGACTTGGCGATACGACTGATGGCGACACCGATCACCACGAGGCACAGCACGAGTGCAGCCACGTAGGGAAGCAGGCTCATCCACCGGCCCGAGAACGTGGGGGCCAGCTCGTTCTGCAGCAGGCGAAGGAGACCCAGCACCAACAGCATCGTTCCGGTGCCGAGCAGAATGGCGCCTGCCGCGCCCCACGCGGCCCAACGACCGGCGCCGCGCATGGGCGCCATCGTCTCTTGGCGGGCATAGCTCTTGACGAGGTCGATCACCTCGCCGATGGGAACCGATGGGGCGGGGGCGCTGGGCACGGATGAGAGGTCGGAGTCGGCCACGCCCCTTTGATAGCACATCTCGGTGCATCTGGTAGCGAGGCACCGTCGTAGGCGTGGGCGGTTCGGCCGGATCAGGCCTCGTCCAGCGGGAGCTCACTGGACTCGTCTTCCAAGCGGAACCGGAGCAGCACCTCGACGTCGTCGAGCATCGCGTCGAGTTGGGAGACACGTTCGACCGGTCCCGCAGCGCACAGCAGTTGGTATGCATCGGCGGCACCGACGGGGGTGAGGGCCACCATGTGGTACGACGCCAAGACCGGGTCGTCGCTGATCTCGGTCGCGGCATCGGCCACCGAGTCGCCCAGCTCGGACGCCAGCGCGCATGACCGCCGAACACGCGCCAGGGTCACTGCGGTCCGAGCGGCCACTGCGGCCTCGTCGGCGGCAGCTGGTTCGTCGTCGGGCCAGTCGTCCACGTCGGCCAGCGGGTACGGGTCGTCGGGCAACCACGCGTTCACACGAATCCGCCGCGTCCCGACGCACACCACGGCGAACCGCCCGTCGTCCATCTCTGCAACTTGGACCATTCGTGCCACGGTGCCGACCATCAGACGTTGTTCACCCCCGCCCACCTCGGTGCCACGCTCGATCAAGATGACACCGAATTCGTGCGCTTCGGCCGCCAGACAATCACGGACCAGTGCTCGGTAACGTTCCTCGAAGATGTGGAGCGGGAGCACTGCGCCCGGGAGCAAGACGCTCCCCAACGGGAACATCGGGAGAACGGCCACCCGCGCACTGTACGTCCAACCCGTGCGCGTGTCGCAGCGACGGGCGATTCTTCATATTCGTTCAGGGTGTGATGTCGCTCACGTTCATCGAGGGCCCAGCTCGGCGCTCGATGCGCTGCTGGGATACGTGACCAACGAGACGGCGAGTGCATCCCACACCCGTCGGTAGAACTCTGCTTCCTTCGCACCCGGCTCGTTCAGGATGACCGCGAACTCGATCGTGTCGCCTCCCGGCGCGGGGAGGTAGCCGGCGAGGGCCTTGACGTCGGTCAGCGATCCGGTCTTGGCCTGCAACCTCCCGGCGACGGCCGAACCGATGAACTCGTCGATCAACGTGCCCGACGTGCCGGCGACGGGCAGGACCGAGCCCAACACGCTCGTCGGCCCATCCCGGTGCAGGATCTCGACGAGCAGATCGCAGGTCACGAGGTTGCCTCGCGACAAACCCGAGCCATCCACCAGACTCACGCCCAACAGCGGCATGCCCCATCGTGCCAACGTGTCGAGCACAACTTCGACACCCGCCTGCGTGCTGCCGCCTGTGCCCGATTGCGAACCCATCTCCTTGACCAACGCCTCAGCGGTGTTGTCGTCGCTGGTGAGCAGCATCTCCTGCACGATCGCCGACAGCGGTTGCGAGTCGATGCCGGCGAGCTCGTTGCCGATCTCGCTCACGCCGGCGGCGGAGCCCTGGCCGACCGGAATGCCGCGTTCGCGCAGCAACTGGGTGAACACCTCTGCGGTGCGCAGGCCAGGGTCGGCAGCGACATCGCGAGCGTCGGCGAACGAGTTGCCGAGCCAGCTGTCGTTCACCATGAGGGCATCGATCGGACCCGCTTCGCGACCGCGCAGATCCGGGTCCCACGTGGGGTGGAAGTACTCGTCGTCGTAGCGGCTCGCATCGCCCAGCACCCTGCCGTTCACGCGGGTCACCCCGCGAGCCACCAGCGCGTCGGCGAGCGACTCGAGCCGAGTGGTGTTGACCTGCCGGTACGTCTGGGTGTTGTTGGCCAACCAGTCGTCGGTGGTGAGCAGCGGGTCTCCCCCACCGAGCAGCGCCAGATCTCCGGTCACGACTCCGGCAGCATCGACGTCACCGAACACGCTCGTTCGGAATGTGAACGACGGGCCGAGCACCTCGAGCGCCGTGGCCGCCACCACGAGCTTCATGTTCGATGCGGGGATCACAGGGAGACCGTCTTGCTTCGACGACACCACGGTGCCGTCGACGGCAACCGAGGCGCACGAGCCAGGGCCCACCCGATCGAGCAGCGTTGCCAGCTGGATGCGGAACTGGGTGACGTTCAACGAGCGCGAGAGCACGCCAGGTGCCCGCCGGAACGACATCACCGGCGTCGCCAGTTCGATGGTGGGGTCGGCGGTCGCCGCGATCGCGGGCGCGGCGTCGACCGTGGTGGCCGCGACGGCCCACTGCCACGCCACGAGCAACGCCATCGTGACGGTGACGGCGAACGACACCACCAGGATCAGCGGGTTGCTCGCGCGCCGCTCCATGCCGTCAGACCCCGAGGTCTCGCCGGCGGCGGAACTCCGCGTAACGGGCAAGGTGGCCGAGCGCGGTGACAGCACGGTTGCCGCTCGCGTAGCAGAGCCGACCGCTCGCTCGCACCGCCGCAGGCCCGGGATTGTCGGGGTCGGCGACCGCAAGTTCGGTCGCGGTGAGGATCGGTTTGCCATAGCAGCGTGACAGTTCGTCGGCAGCTTCGGCGAAGCGACGATCTTGGCGCTCGTGGTACTCCACGATTCGTTCGAGGCCGTGGTCGGGATGGAACGGTCCCTCCCTCATCAGCCGAGCCTGGTTGCTCTGGATGCCCACGCCGAGGTAGATCACCGAGTGCACGTCGGGGTGCGCCGCGATCATCTCCATCACCTCGGGGATCGTGTCACGAACCTCTCCACCGGCGCAGTCGACCGGGTTGTTCTTGCTCCAGCGCGGCGGGAGCTCGGTGTCGATCTGCTCACGCAGGTCGTCGGGCAAGGACATCAGCACCAGACCGCGCTCGCGGTGGATCGCGTCGCTCGTCACGACCCCCCACCCGCCCGCTGTGGTGAGCACGATGACGTTCGGACCCTTCGGGAGCGGCTGGGTGGCGAACGTGGCGGCGGCCTCGAACGCTTCCTCGACGGTCGCCGCGCGAGTGACGCCGGCCTGACGGCACGCACCATCGAAGATCTTGTCGTTCGCGGCCAGGGCACCGGTGTGGCTCGCCGCTGCCTTCGCTCCGGCCTCGGTCGCTCCACCTTTCACGACGACCAACGGCTTACGCGCTGCCACCGACGCAAACCGGTCGACCAGATCGCGGCCGTCGACGATGCCTTCCACGTAGGCAAGGGACACCCCGGTCGCATCGTCGTCGGCGTACCAGTCGAGGTAGTCGGCCGGCGTGACCGCCGCGGCGTTGCCCGCAGACACGGCACGGCTGATGCCGACGCCGGTCTGGCGCGAGTAGTTGAGGAAGCTGGAGATGAAGTTGCCGCTCTGGCTGGCCACGCCGATGCGGCCCGCCGGTGGATACGGAGCGACGATCTGGGCGCACAGACTGGCCGGCGTGCTCACGACGCCCTGGCCGTTCGGGCCGGCCAGCAGGATGCCCAGATCGTCGGCGAGCGCCACGAGATCGTCCTCGGCCTTCTTGCCCGCCTCGCCTGCCTCGCCGTAGCCGGCGCTGGTGAGGAATGCCGCCTTCACCCCTTTGCGGGCGCAGGCTCGAAGCAGGTCGGGGTTCGCAGAGGCCGGTGTGCACACGAACACCAGGTCGATGACACCGTCGGGCAGTTCGTCGATGTCGGCGACCGTCTTGATGCCGAGCACATCTTCACCATGCAGGTTCGTGCCGAACACACCACCTGGGTATCCGCTGGCCAGGATGTTGTGCAGGCTCACGAAACCGAACTTGCCGGGGTGCGTGGACGCCCCGGTCACGAGCACGCCCTTCGGCTCGAACAGGGCTCGGAACTGAGCGTCGGTGGGTCGCGGACGACCCGAACCCGACGTGCTCGCGGCGGCCGGATCGCCGATCTCCACCAGGGCATCGACCGCGATCGGCACGCCGGCTGCGCTCACGATCAGCGGATTGACGTCGATGCTGGCGATGTCGGGACGGGCGACCGCTGCGGCCGACAGGCCGAGCAGGACGGCCTGGAGCAGGCCGCGATCGACGGCTGCTTCACCGCGGAACTCACCGAGCAGTTGCTGCGTCGCGAGTTGGTCGACCATCTCGGCTGCATCGACGGTGGAGATCGGCACCGGCCGGAAGACGACGTCGGCGATCGCCTCGGCCAGGATGCCACCCACGCCAAGCATCACGTTCGCACCGAACTGCGGGTCGCGCACCACCCCGGCGATGAGCTCGCGGTTGCCTGACACCATCGGGGCCACGAGGACCGACACCGGGCCGTCGGCGGGCGTGGCGGCGGCCAGGAGGTCCACGGCTGCCTGTTCCACCGCTGCCGCATCGCCGAGGCGCAGCCGCACCAGGCCACGCTCGGTCTTGTGGGCGATCGCGTCGCCGCACAGCTTCGCGACGACCGGAAAGCCGATCTCGATTGCGGCAGCCGCTGCCTCGGACGCCGTTGCCACCACCCGTTCGTCGGCGATGGGAACGCCGAACTCACGCAGCAGGGCTTTCGAAGCGGATTCAGACAGAGTGTTCCCAGCGGCAGCCATCGTTGCAACGGTAGCGATGCCGTCACCACGCGGCGTAGCTCTCCTCGAGGACCGCTCGCGGGTGGCCCAGCGTCAGCGTGACGGGCTGACGTTGTAGGTGAGCACGGATCGGGCGATCAGTTTGCGACTCGTTGCGCCGACCACCTCCGATTCACAGAACACCGTCGTGCGACCCCGCTTCACCGCCCACCCCTCGGCCACGGCGTCCTCTTCGACCAGCGCGGAGAGGTACTGCACATGCATGTCGACCGTGGAGAATCGGGCGCCCTGCGGCAGCGGTCCACCCACGACCGGCACGACGACCGAGTCGAGCAGGCCGGCGATCGCTCCACCGTGCACCACTCCCGCGGCTTGATTGAGCTCGGTCTTGAACGGCATCCGCATCCGGCAGTAGTCGAGACGCACCTCCTCGACCACCAGGCCCAGCAGCGTGACGTACAGCTCCTGGTTGAGCTTCGCGAATCGCGACCAACGCGCCTCGGCCTCCGGTTCCAACCGCGCGAAGTTGTCGGCCCGGGTGAGGATCGTCATTCGGCGAACGTAGCCCGCCTGTGGCAACGGTCGCCGAGTCGAACCGGCGACCACAGCGACGAGGAGCGCTACGGAGTGAGGGCCATTCGGTAGAACGATGTGATGTGCTGCCGGCGACGCGCGAGCGCATCTCCCACCAGCGGGTCGCCATCAAGCAGGCCCTCCAGGAACGGGGCGTCAGAGAAGTAGCTGAGCAGCGCCCCGTACCCCGTGAGCAGCAACTGCTCCGGGTCGTGGCGCCGGAACGTGCCGTCGTCCATGCCGCGCTGAAAGTAGGCAACAGCGCGGTCCCACATCGGGCGCAACACGGCCGCGAGGTCGATCCCGAGGTGCGCCCCGCCGTCGAGGGCCTCACGCCGGACGAGGCGCACGTACTCCGGGTTGTCGGCGAAGAAGTCGAAGCCGGCTTCGAGCACGAACTCCACCTTGTCGAACCCGCGGGTGGCAGCACCGATCGATGCTGCG
>JAYSLK010000073.1:0-5646 GCA_043725585.1 Actinomycetota bacterium | reverse complement strand
TCATTTTCCGAAAGCGGCATGTCGTCTCCTCGTGGGAACCGGTCCTCACCGGCCGCTGCTTGGCAATTCTTTCATGTTCGACGATCGGTCACAACGCGGTCGTCAAGGTTCGTTTGGTGTTCATCGGCACGTCGGCCCTGGATCTGCAGTCGAGCTTCCGAACGCTCGATGCCAGTGTGGCCGTCAGTCTGGCGCGGCCGCGCATTGGAAGCGGGGAATGCAGCAAGAATGTCGATCGAGCGGCCCCGCGAGGTCGTGTTGCAAGGTCGTGTTGCAAGGTCGTGGTGGAAGTCAGGTGGAGGTCGGTGGGCGTTGCGGGAGCTGCCCGGCGGGCCGATCCGGTCCCCATTGCTGTGCACCCGGCCGGACGAATCTGAGGCCGGTGTCCGTCAGCGCACTCGCCGGACCGATCGACCTCGCCCCGAAACGTCCTCGGATCGCGTCGATCGTCTCGGAGGCCGCCTCCCACTCCTCCTCGACGCTGGCCGACGAGTCGTTCGCATCGACGCCGTCGCTGAACAGGCGGTCCAGGCTGAGCTGCTCGGCAGGCGCTCCGAACCCGCTGACGCTCACGCCGAACAGGCGCACGCCCTTGGAGAGCTCGATCTTCGTGAGCATCGACTCGACCGCTTCCAGGATCGCCCGTGTCGTCGTGATCGGGCCGGCCACAGAGTGCGACCGGCTGACGGTCACGAAATCGTTGAACCTCACCTTGATGGTGATGGTTCGCGCTCCCTGTCCGGTCGCACGCAGCCGACTGCTCACCGCATCGGACAGACGAACCGCCTCGCGCATCAACTCCTCGTGCGTGTGCCGGTCGTGGGCGAAGGTCTCCTCATGGCCGATCGACTTCACCTCGCGGTCGGGCTCGACGGGACGGTCGTCTCGCGCCCACGCCAGATCGTGGAGGTGGCGGCCTTGTGCCTGACCGAGAGAACCGATGAGCCGGTCGACGTCGAGCTGCGCCAGGTCGCCGACCGTTCGGACACCGAATCGCTGCAGTCGTTCGAGCGTGGCCGGGCCGACACCCCAGAGCGCCTGCACCGGCAGCGGGTGCAGGAACCGGAGCTCCTGACCAGGGGCCACGAGTACGACGCCAGGGCCTGGCTCGATCCCGCGATCGGTGATCCGGGGCTTGGCGCGCTTGGATGCGAGCTTGGCGATGAACTTCGACGGTCCCCCGCCGACCGAGCACGCCAGGTCGAGCTCGTCTGCCACGCGGTGTCGGATCTGATCGGCCATGGCCTGAGCCGATCCGAACAGGCGCAACGATCCGGTGACGTCGAGGAACGCCTCGTCGAGCGCCAGCGGTTCGACCATGGGTGTGACCGCCTGGAAGATCTCGTGGACCTGCTCGCTGACCTGTGCGTAGAGCGCGTGATCACCAGGCAGGAAGACCGCAGTGGGGCACTTCCGTCGTGCCGTCGACGATGGCATGGCGGAGAAGACGCCGTACCGCCGCGCTTCGTAGGATGCGGCTGCCACGACCCCACGGCGATCGGTGCCGCCGACCACGACGGGCTGACCGGCGAGATCGGGCCGCCGCCGCAGCTCGACGCTGACGTAGAACGCATCCATGTCGACGTGCAGGATCGCGCGACCGCCGTCCGATCCGAGCGGTGGTGCGCTCACCGCGATCGAACCTCGTCGTGCGTCGTCACCAGATCCGCTCGACCATGGCATCGTGCCGATCGCGGTCGAGCAGCCGGAAGCCGAAGTCAGCCAGATCACCGGCAACCCCGGCCTCCTCCGAGTCGAGAGTGCCCGCCCGTTCGATCCAATGCCCGACGGGCACCTGGATCCATGCCGGACTCGCCAGCAGCACACCAGCAACCTCCGCGAACGGGACGGCTCGGCAGTGCTCGACGATGCCGTCCGGGTCGTCGATGCACACCTCGCCCGACACCTCTGCCTCCCACGCCTCCACCCTCAGCACCCAGTCGAGATGCGGTGCTTGCACCTCGACGCGGTAGGCACATCGGGTCAGCTCGTTCACGACGAGGCCGGTCTCTTCGCGAACCTCGCGGATCAGACCCTCGCCGATGGTCTCGCCCGGGTCGATCACACCCCCTGGTGGCGTCCAGTCGACCGACTGATCGCGGCGCCGGTTCGCGACCAGCACGAGACCGCCGTCCCGCCTGATCAATGCTCCACCGACGTGCCACTCGCGCATGGCGCCCAGTCTGTCAGCCCCCGAGCGCTCGCCGTCGACGTCGACCACCGAAGTCCGCGATCCACAACGACATCACCAGCAGCAGCGCTTCACGAACGATCGACCCCGAGAACTTCGACTCCCCCTCCATCCGATCGCGAAAGGTGATGGGGAACTCGACCACCTTGCCGCCCAACCGAACGATCCTGTAGGTCATCTCGATCTGAAAGCCGTAGCCCTCGGCCGTGACGTTGTCGAAGCGCATCTGCTCGAGCGCGGTCGAACGGTATGCCCGGAACCCGGCGGTGGCATCGTTGATCGCCAGACCCAAGACGCCGGCCGCGTAGCGGTTGCCCCACCGCGACACCCATCGCCGCCGCCGTGGCCAGTTGAGCGTGATTCCGCCGGGCACGTACCGGCTGCCGATCGCGACATCGGCGCCATGCTCCACCACCGCCACCAGCGCGGGCAGTGCGGCGGGGTCGTGCGACAGATCAGCATCGATCTGCACACAGATCTCGGCTCCGGCGTCGATCGCGTGGCGTAACCCGAACCGGTACGCCGCACCCAGACCGGCCTTGGCCTCGCGTCGCACCACCTCGATCCTGCCCAGCAGCTCATCGAGGGCTTCCGCACGATCAGCCGTCCCATCGGGGCTGCCGTCGTCGATCACGAGGATCGACGCCTCCGGCAGCACCTGGCGCACCGCTCGCAGGAGTGTCTCGATGTTGTCGGCCTCGTTGAAGGTGGGCACCACCACCGTGACACGCATAGGTCCGGCAGGATAGCCCTCAGCTGCTCGGGGACGGTCGAGCCCGCCGCGTCCGTGGCACGCCGCCGGGCGCACCTCTCCCGGACGATCGGCCAATGATGCGTTCGTCAACGTGCCTCGAACGGCTCGACCGACCCGTAGATTGACAGCCGTGGTCGACACCGATGAGCGTCCGCTCTCCGCACTCCCCTCACCCGGTGCACGCATCGCCGCCTTCACCGCAATCATCGTCGGCGGCTTCGCCGGCGGACTGATCGGCTACACGCTCGCGCAGCTGCAGTGCGAGGGCGAGTGCGGACTGCCCCTCGGCCTCGGCTTGTTCATCGGGTCGTTGGTCGCGGCCGGAGGGATGAGCATCGTCGCAGTGCTCGTGCTTCGTGCCGTGGGCGAGTGGCGCGAGATCGAACGGCGGGAAGCAGACAGCGGCACGTCCGGCCAGGCATCGGCGTCGCGCCGCCGATGACCACACCCGACGCCGAGTCGCTCCTCGATCTGGCCTGCTCGTTGGCCCGCCAGGCGGGCGCAACCGCCGCGGAAGGTCGCCGCCGCGGCACACCGACCGGCGACACCAAGTCGAGCGCAACCGACATGGTCACCGAGTTCGACCGCGCTTCCGAGCGGTTCATCGTCGACGGTCTGCACGCCGCGCGCCCGCAGGACGGACTGATCGGTGAAGAGGGCAGCTCCATCGTGGGCTCGAGCGGGATCGATTGGCTGATCGACCCGATCGACGGCACCACCAACTTCTTGTACGACCTGCCCGGATGGGCGGTGTCGATCGCCGCCGCCGACGCTGCGGGGACGCTCGTCGGCGCGGTGTACGTGCCGGCGCACGACGAGATGTTCTCGGCCCGCCGCGGTGGTGGCGCCCTGTTGAACGGGCGGGCAATCCGGTGCGGCGAGCTCACCGAGCCGTCGAAGGCATTGCTCGCCACCGGTTTCAGTTACTCACCGGAGAAGCGCGAGGTGCAGGCGCGTCGCCTCGTCCACGTCGTCCCTCGCATTCGCGACCTCCGTCGCTTCGGAGCCGCCTCGGTCGATCTGTGCCACGTCGCAGCCGGTCGCGTCGACGCGTACGTCGAGGAGGGGCTGGGCCCGTGGGACCTCGCCGCTGGTGAGTTGATCGCCCGCGAAGCCGGCTGCCGGTCGGGTGATCTCTACGGCGCCGACGCACGCCCCGATCAGGTGCTGGTAGCCAATCCGGTGCTGTTCGAACCGCTCGCTGCGATGCTCCGCGAAGCATGGGCCAACGCCTGAGCCGAGGCTCGATCGAGTGCCGATCGTCGGCGGGCACCGCAGAGCGGACGATTCCTGCCATCATGGGGGTGTGGGTACACGCATCTTGGCAGTCGAGGACGACGAGCGCATCAGGTCGGCCGTCAAGCTCGCCCTCGAAGACGAGGGCTGGATCGTCGACGAAGCTGGCAGCGGCGAAGAGGCCATCGAGCTCTTCTCCCGCGCCTCACCCGACGTGGTGCTGATCGACATCATGTTGCCGGGCATCGATGGCTTCGAACTGTGTCGCACCCTGCGGCGAACCAGCGACGTGCCGATCGTGATGGTCACCGCTCGCAACGACACCCACGATGTGGTGGCCGGCCTCGAGGCCGGCGCCGACGACTACCTCACCAAGCCGTTCGCACCCAAGGAGCTGTCGGCGCGAATCCGTGCGCTGCTCCGCCGAATCCGCCCGATCACGACGGGTCACGCAAAGCTGTCGTTCGGCAACCTCGAGATCGTTCCGGAGGAAGGCAAGGTGCTGCGCGATGGCATCGAGCTGCACCTCACCAAGACCGAGTTCCGACTGCTGTGCGAGTTGGCTCAGAACCCTGGTCGGGTGTTCAGCCGCGAAAGCCTGCTCGACAAGGTGTGGGGGTACGACTACTTCGGCGACGGCCGCCTGGTCGACGTACACATCCGGCGCTTGCGCACCAAGGTGGAAGCCGACCCGGCCAACCCCCGTCATGTGGTCACCGTGCGTGGGCTCGGCTATCGCCTGCAGTCATGACAGGTTCTCTGACCGACCACTCGTGACCGACCTCTCGTGACCGACCTCTCGAAGGACGCCTCGCCCGAACCTGCGGAGTCCGCGGGGTCGGCCGGCGCCGTCCCGTCGACCGCAGTCACCCCCGCCCAGTCCTCGACCGCGTCCCCGACCGCGTCCCCGACCGCGTACTCGACCGCGTACTCGATGGTGTCCGCCATGGCGTCCTCCATGGAACGACCGTCGCTGGGGCAACGACTGCTCACCCGAGCGTCAGCAGCGCGCCCGGCCCGCCTCGGTCTCCGCACGCGCGTCTTGCTCATGTTCTCGCTCGGTTCGTTGCTGTTGGCCGTGTTCCTCGCAGCTGCCGCATACAGCTTCACGCGCAGCAGCCTCCTCACACAGCGCGAACTCACCGCCATCGAACAGGCGACCGACAACTCGAACATCGCGGGCAGGGAGCTGGCCAACGACTCCCCGACCGAGCGGGTCCTGTTGACGCTCGCGACCGATGGCGTGAACCAGGTCGCGATCGAGTACGAGGGAGAGTTCGAGACGTTGGGCGCTCTCACCAAGGCACAGATCCCCCCAGCGCTGTACCAGCGCGTCGTCGGCGAGGCCGTGGCGGCGCGGATGGTGGCCAGGGTGAACGGCGCGCCGGCGATCGTGGTCGGCCTCCCGATCGTCCGCGGCTCGTACTTCGAGGCAGTCGACATCAGCGAGATCCAAGAGACGCTC
>JAYSLK010000072.1:0-5416 GCA_043725585.1 Actinomycetota bacterium | reverse complement strand
CCGCAAAGCATCGGCCAAGCGCTTCGCCGAGCTGCGGGCCCGCAGGGATGGAGGCCGATTCGTTCTGCACACCCAGTTCATCGGCATTGCCCGTGAGCTGGGGAGGTGCGATGGCGGTGCGTGACCCGTCGGCATGCACCACCATCTGAGCGACCTCGTCGTTGGGCACGAGCGCGGGCCAGTACACGCCGAACGCCTGCGCCTCGCCCGGGGCCGAACTGGAGAAGAACCCGGGGTAGTTGGCAAGCGCGAGCTCGACCACGGCAGAGCTGAACGATCGGCCGACCAGGCGTTCGTCAGCGCTCTTCACCGTCACGTGCAGGCGACCCGACGCGGCCTCCTGTGGCTCGGCGTCGCTGGGGGCCTCGACGAACTGCACGTCGACCTCGTCGAAGCGGTCCTCGCCCCCCAAGCGTGTGAACAGCGCAGCTTGCGCCCACACCGCCTTCTCGCGCTGGTCGAGCCCGGTGAGCACGAAGCTCATCCGGTTGCGGAAGCCCCCCTCGAGATTGATGCACACCTTGGTGGTCGGGGGGCCGGGCGTGCCGCGAGTGCTATGGATCTTCACCCGGTCGAGGCCCTGCTGTGACAACTCGATGGTGTCGAAGTGACTGGTCACGTCAGGGTTCAGGTACTGCGGCGGGCCGATCTCGTAGAGCAGTTGGGAGGTGACCGTGCCGACATCGACCAGGCCACCGGTACCGGGGTGCTTGGTGATGATGGAGGAGCCGTCGCGGTCGACCTCGGCGATCGGGAAACCGGGCGGGCGCGTAAGATCGGGGAGGTCGGCGAACCACGAGTGGTTCCCGCCGGTGGCCTGGGCACCGCACTCGATGACGTGCCCGGCCACGACCGCACCGGCGAGAGCGTTCCAGTCGTCGGTCGCCCAGTCCCACCACCACGCCGCAGGACCGATCACGACCGCCGCATCGGTCACCCGAGGTGCGACGACGACATCGGCTCCGCCGGCCAGCGCCGCGGCGATGCCCCAGCCTCCGAGATATGCGTTGGCCGACACCGGGGTGCCGGTGAACGGCGCTCCTGTGTCGAGATGAGCGAGGTGCGGGCGCAGGCCATCGATGCGGTGAAGCAGGTCGTCGCCCTCCACATGGGCGACGTTCACACGGATGCCGAGGGTGTCGGCGATCTGACGAACCCGGGCGGCGCAGCCCGCAGGGTTGAGGCCGCCGGCGTTGGTGACCACTTTGATGCCCTGGTCGATGCACGTGCCCAGCACCTGCTCCATCTGGGTGAGGAAGGTGCTGGCGTAGCCGAGATCGGCGTTTCGGCTGCGCTGTTTGTGCAGGATGAGCATCGTCAGCTCGGCCAACCAGTCGCCCGTGAGCACGTCGATCGGGCTGTCGGCAGTGACTGCGGGGTCGACCATCTCTCGCGCCGCCGAGATGCGGTCGCCGAAGAAGCCCGAGCAGTTGGCGATGCGCACCGGGCGTTGCCCGCGGCTCATGCGTCGGCTCCGCTCTGGTCAGCGTCGAGCCTGACGAGCACCTGTCCCGTGTCGAGTTGCTGGCCCACCTGCACGAAGATCTCGGCCACGGTGCCCGCGATCGGAGCCACCACGTTGTGTTCCATCTTCATCGCTTCCATCGCCAGCATCGGCTGTCCCGGATCGACGTGGTCGCCCTGGGCGACCAGGATGCGCAGCACCGAGCCGGGCATCGGGGCGACGAGCGATCCGGCGCGACCGGCATCGTCGGGAGGGCTGAATCGTGGGGTGACGACGAACGAGCAGCGTCCGCCCAGCAGATGGACGGCGCCGTCCAGCAGCACCGGCGGGCGGATGCGGGCCAGATCGCGTGCGGTCTGCAAGTCGACCGGGACGTCATCGACCTGCAGTTCGGAGATCGCCCCCCAACGATCGACTCCGTACCTGATGACGTGGTCGGTGGCGTCGGACCCCAATCGCAGCTCGTGGAGCTGGGACGGCATGTTTCGCCATCCGAACGGAACCCGTGGCAGTGCCGTCCGCGAGGCGGACTGAGCGTCGATGACGGCGACGGCGGCGGCCGCCACCAGATCGGAGCTGGGCTGAGGTGCGGCGCCCATCGGTGTGCGGTCGAGGTAGCTCGTGTCCACCACGTCGTCGATCGATTCGAGGATCGAGGCCAGATGGATCAGTTGCTCACGATTGGTCGTCGGCCCGATGATCGTGGCGTCGGTGAGCGCCTGTATGACTCGACGTGCCGCGGTGCGTCGTGTGGGACCGTGGGCGATCACCTTGGCCACCATCGAGTCGTAGTGCGGGCTCACCACCGAGCCGCTCTCGATCCCTGTGTCGATGCGCACACCCTCGATCTGCGGGAACTCCACCGTGCGGAACGTGCCCGAGCTGGGCCGGTAGCCGTTGAAAGGATCCTCGGCACAGAGGCGCACCTCGATCGCGTGACCGTCTCGCCTCGGATCGACCGCTGCATGCGGCAGCGGTTCGCCGTCCGCAACACGAAGCTGCAACTCCACGAGATCGAGGCCCGTGATCATCTCGGTGACCGGGTGCTCCACTTGGAGCCGCGTGTTCATCTCGAGGAAGAAGAAGCTGCCCGTACGGTCGAGCAGGAACTCCACCGTGCCCGCACCGACATAGCCGACGGCTCGAGCTGCGGCGACAGCAGCGTTGCCCATCCGTTGTCGCAACTCGTCGTCGACTGCCGGCGAGGGCGACTCCTCGAGGATCTTCTGGTGACGTCGCTGCAGGGTGCAGTCGCGTTCGAACAGCGACACGGTGGTGCCGAGGGTGTCGGCGAACACCTGCACCTCGACGTGTCGTCCGCCTTCCACGTACCGTTCGACGAACACCGTGCCGTCGCCGAAGGCCGAGAGTGCTTCGCGTGCTGCGGAGCTGATCGCGTCGTCCAGTTCGGCGGCGACGCGCACGACCCGCATGCCCCGTCCGCCTCCGCCGGCCGAGGCCTTCACGAGAGCGGGCAGCCCGATCTCCTCGACCGACTCGACGGTGTTGTCGGGGAGCACGGGCACGCCGGCAGCTCGCATCATGCGCTTGGCCTCGATCTTCGAACCCATCGCCGCGATCGCCGACGCAGGAGGTCCGATCCAGGTGAGACCTGCACGGCTGACCGCCTCCGCTGCATCGGGGCGCTCGGAGAGGAAGCCGTACCCCGGATGAATCGCTTGTGCTCCCGCACGCTCTGCCGCATCGATGAGCAGGTCGACGCGCAGGTACGTGTCGGAGGAGGCGGTGCCCGGCAGGCGCACCGCGACGTCTGCTTCACGGACGTACGGGGCATCGGCATCGGCGTCGCTGTACACGGCAACGGTGCTGATCCCGAGACGGCGGCAGGTACGGATGATCCGTCGGGCGATCTCGCCGCGATTGGCGATCAGCAGCCGGTCGATCGGGGCTCGGTGGCCGTGGGCGGGGCTGTGGGCGGAGGAGTAGATGGGGTTCATCGGGTCACATCCGGAACACGCCGTAGCCGCGTGTACCCGCGGGGGCGTCGTTGTCGATCGCGCTCAGGCACATGCCCAGCACCGTGCGGGTATCGCGCGGATCGATGATGCCATCGTCGTAGAGCTTGCCGCTCATGAACATGGCCAGCGATTCGCGTTCGATCTGCTCTTCCACCTGGAGACGCATCGCCTCGTCGGCAGCCTCGTCGAACGGGCGGCCCATCGATGCCGCCGACTGACGGGCCACGATCGACAGCACACCGGCCAGCTGTTGTGGGCCCATCACCGCCGTCTTCGCGTTGGGCCATGTGAACAGGAACCTTGGGCCGTACGAGCGGCCACACATGCCGTAGTTGCCGGCGCCGTACGACGCTGCCATGTTGATCGTGAGGTGTGGCACGCGACTGTTGGTCACGGCGTTGATCATCTTGGCGCCGTCCTTGATGATGCCGCGACGTTCGAACTCCTTGCCGACCATGTAGCCGGTGGTGTTCTGCAGGAACACGAGTGGTGTGTCGATCTGGTTGGCGAGCTGGATGAACTGGGCAGCCTTCTCGCTCTCTTCGTTGAAGAGCACGCCACGATGGTTCGCCAGGATGCCGATCGGATAGCCGTGCAGCTCGGCGAAGCCGGTGACGAGGGAAGTGCCGTACAGCGGCTTGAACTCGTCGAAGTCGCTGTCGTCGACGATTCGAGCGATCACGTGACGCGGGTCGAACGGGATCTTGGGGTCTGTCGATGGGATGCCGATCAGCTGTTCCTGGTCGTAGCGGGGAGGCAGGCCCGCACCGCGGGGCCCGGGTCCACGTTTGCGGTGATTGAGCCTTCGAATGACCTGACGTCCGAGTCGGATGCCATCCATCTCGTCGAGTGCGAAGTAGTCGGCCAGGCCGCTCACGCGTGCGTGCATGTCGGCGCCGCCCAGGCTCTCGTCGTCGCTCTCTTCGCCGGTCGCCATCCTCACGAGCGGCGGGCCGCCGAGGAACACCTTCGAGCGGTGCTTGATCATGACGATGTAGTCGCTCATGCCGGGTGTGTACGCCCCGCCCGCAGTGGAGTTGCCGAACACGACGGCGATGGTGGGGATGCCTTCGGCAGACAGCGCCGTGATGTCGCGGAACGACTTTCCCCCAGGGATGAACGTGTCGCTCTGCGAAGGAAGATCGGCGCCGCCCGACTCCACCAGGTTGACGAGCGGCATCTTGTTCTCGCGGGCGATCTCCATGCCGCGGAGCGCCTTCTTCATCGTGATCGGGTTGCTCGCGCCACCGCGCACCGTGGGGTCGTTGGCGATGATCACGCACTCGACACCTTCGACGACGCCGATGCCGAGCACCATGGCCGCGCCCACCGGGTACTGCGTTCCCCACGCCGCCAGGGGAGAGATCTCGAGGAACGGGCTGCCGGGATCGAGCAACGCCTCCACCCGCTCGCGGGCGAGCATCTTGCCGCGGGTGCGGTGCCGCTCGACGTAGGCGGGTCCTCCACCGCCGAGCACCTTGGCCAACTCGGCGTCGTGAGCCGCCACGTGGGCCAGCATCGTCGCACGGTTGTCCGCGTATGCATCGGAGTTGGGGTTCAAGGTGTCTGTCAGGACCGGCATGTGTGGGTCTCCTCGCCCGGCGTCGGGCCGAGCGTCAGGTCAAGCGTCAGGTTCGGGTGTGGTCCGGGTCCACCGCGGAGCTCGGCGCTCGGCGAAGGCAGCCATGCCCTCGCGAGCCTCGTCGCTCGAGAACAGCGATTCGCTTAGCATCTGCATCTCCGCCCATGAACCGCTGCCTCTCAGGAGTCGCTTCGTGGCGGCGACGGCGTTCGGTGCGCCGAGCAGCACGCCGCCGACGAGGGTGCGCACCGCGGCGGGCACGTCGTGGGTCACGTGCGTGACCAGACCCATCTCGCGGGCGAGCGCAGCGTCGAAGGGCTCGCCGGTGAGGAACGGTGCGGCGAGCTTGCTCCAGCCGCAACGCTGCAGGATCGGCACGCTGATGATCGC
>JAYSLK010000071.1:0-4208 GCA_043725585.1 Actinomycetota bacterium | reverse complement strand
GGGTCAGAACCCGAAGATATCGGTTGCGCTGTCGAGGGCGTCCGCCAGCACGTCGACCTCGGATTCGTCGTTGTAGAGGTAGAAGCTGGCGCGGGCGGTGGCCGCGGCGCCCAGGATCCGCATCAATGGCTTGGCACAGTGGTGACCGGCGCGCACGCACACGTTGCGTTGATCGAGCACCTGACTCAGGTCGTGGGGGTGGATGCCGCGGAACGCAAAGCTGAACGTGGCGCCGCGCTGTTCGACGTTGCGGGGTCCGTGGATCGTGATGTCATCGCCGAATCGTTCGGTCAGGGTGCGCAGTGCGTAGTCGGCCACCTGCATCTCGTGCCGGCGGATCTCGGCCATACCGATGCCTTCGAGGAACTCGATCGCAGCACCGAAGCCGATCGCCTCGGTGATCGGCGGCGTACCGGCCTCGAACTTGGCGGGCAGCTCCGCAGTGGTGAACCCGTCGAGGCGCACGTCGGCGATCATGTTGCCGCCGCCGAGGAACGGCGGCATCGCGTCGAGCAACGACTCACGGCCCCACAACACGGCGATGCCAGATGGGCCGCACAGCTTGTGGCTGCTGAACGCGACGAAGTCGGCGTCCCAGGCCTGTACGTCGGTCACGTTGTGCGGCACGTACTGGCAGGCATCGACGATCGCGATCGCGCCGGCGTCGTGGGCTGCGCGGCACAGCTCGCGCACCGGTGTGATGGTGGCGAGCACGTTGCTCATCGCCGTGAAGCTGAACACCTTGGCGCCGTCGAGCAGCTGCGGGAGCGTGGTGAGGTCGAGCTGACCATCGGCGGTGAGCGGCACCCAGCGCAGTTCGATGCCGCGTTCGGCGACGAGCATGTGCCACGGCACGATGTTGGCGTGGTGCTCCATGTGGGTGAGGACGACGACGTCGCCCCGCTGCAGATTGGCCCGACCCCACGACATGGCGACCAGGTTCAGCGCTTCGGTGGTGTTCTTGGTGAAGACCAGTTCGTGGACCTTGGGGGCGTTGATGAATCGCCTGGCCGAAGCACGGGCCGCTTCGAACGCATCGGTTGCCTCGGAGGCGAGTCGGTAGGCGCTGCGGTTGATCGGGGCGTAGGAGTGCTCCATGAAGCGACTCATCGCATCGATCACGGCACGGGGCTTCTGGGACGTGTTCGCCGAGTCGAGGTACACGAGCGGGAGGCCATCGATCTGGCGTGCGAGCAGCGGGAACTCGGCACGGATCGACGCGACGTCGAGAATGGTCATCGTCAGCCTCGGAAGCTCTCGTAGCCTTCGCGCTCGAGCTGTTCGGCCAGCTCCATGCCACCGCTGGCGACGATGCGGCCCCCCACGAGGATGTGCACGTGGTCGGGCTGCAACTCGTCGAGCAGGCGCTGGTAGTGCGTGATCAGGACGACGCCCATGGTGGGTCGGTCGGCGCGCACTTCGCGGATGCCCTGAGCCACGATGCGGAGCGCGTCGATGTCGAGCCCCGAATCGGTCTCGTCGAGGATCGCCAGTTCCGGCTCGAGGATCGCCATCTGCATGATCTCGTTGCGCTTCTTCTCTCCGCCGCTGAAGCCTTCGTTGAGGTAGCGATCGACGAACGAGCTGTCCATGCCCAGGCGCTTCATCCAGTCCATCGTGGCGAGACGCAGCTCGAGCACCGAGAGATCGATGCCCTTCCGGGCCGACAGCGCCTGACGCAGGAACTGGATCACCGACACGCCCGGGATCTCCTGCGGGTACTGGAACGCGAGGAACATGCCGCTCTTGGCGCGGACGTCGGTCGGCCAATCGGTGACGTCGTCGCCCTGGTACCAGATCGAGCCCTGGGTGAGCTCGTACTCAGGGGAGGCGAGCAACACGTTGGCCAGGGTGCTCTTGCCGCTGCCGTTGGGCCCCATGATCGCGTGGATCTCACCTGCGTTCACCGTGAGCGACAGCCCGCGCAGGATCTCGGTGGGTGCGCCCTCGGCCACCTCGGCCGGACGGGCATGAAGATCGTCGATGCGGAACAGCTCGGTCACGGCTCCCAGTGTATTTCCCCTATCGCCATAGTGGAAACCTTCGGCCGATGGTTCCGCCCCGACTGTCCCGGGTACCGGTCACGTCGCAGGTGCGGTGAAACCTGCCATGTCGTCGAGCAGCGCAGTGACGGCGGCCACGTCGGTGGTCGGGTGAACGATGCAGACCCGCATGCAGGTCTCGCCATGCCACTTCGTGGGCACCACCAACGCGACGCCTTGTCGAGCCCGCTCCTTGCTCCAGGCGTGGTAGTCGTCGGGGGTCCAGCCGCGTCGTCGGAACAACACGATCGACAGTTCGGGCTCGAGCAGCAGATCGAAGCTCGGGTGAGCTTCGAGTGCGTCGGCCACGGCCCGCGCCGTCGCCAGCGTCGTGTCCATCGCCGACGCGTATGCGTCGGTGCCGTACGTGGTGAGCGAGAACCACAGCGGCAGGCCGCGCGCACGTCGCGAGAGGTGGTAGGCGTAGTCGCTCGGGTTCCAGTCCGAGCGGTTCACGGCGTCGAGGTAGTCGCCGTGCTGGGAGTGGGTTCGGGCTGCGATCGTGGGATCGCGGTACACCAGGGCGGCGCAGTCGTATGGCGCGAACAGCCACTTGTGCGGGTCGACGCCGAAGCTATCGGCGCGTTCGATGCCGGCGAGGCGCCGCCGCCCGTCCGGCGAGCAGAGCGCCGCGAGGCCGTACGCGCCGTCGACGTGGAGCCAAACGTCGCGCTCGGTGCACACGTCGCCGACCTCGTCGAGCAGATCGACCGCACCGGTATTGGTGGTGCCCGCCGATGCAGCGACGGCGAACACGTCGACGTCGGTGCCGGTCGCATCGAGCGCGGCGCGCAGGGTGGGTCCGGTCATCCGATCGCGATCGTCGACCTCCACCCGGACGACATCGACATCCATCACCCGTGCCGTGGCCCGGACCGAGGCATGCACCTCGGTGGTCGCGGCGAATGCCAGGCGACCGCGCCGGCCGTGTCGGTCGACATGGTGCTGCCGGGCGGTGACGAGCGCGCTCAGGTTGGCTGCGGAACCGCCCGACACGAAGACACCTCCTGCGGAATCGGGCAAGCCGGCGAGATCGGCCAACCACCGCAGCACCTGGTTCTCGGCGGCGATCGCTCCCGCCCCGGCTTCCCAGTTGCCACCGAAGATCGACGACGCGCTCACCACGAGGTCGAACATCGTGGCCGCGATCGTGGGTGCCGTCGGCACGTAGGCCAGGTTCATCGGGTCGTCCATGGGACGGCAGGAAGGCATCATCACCTCGCGCACCAGCCTCATCGCCTCGTGCCCGCCGACGCCCGACTGTGTGAGTGCATGGGCGTACAGCGACTCGAGCACATCCCGGGGGCGCGAGCCCCAGCGAGGATCCTTCGGCAGTTTCAGCCGTTCGATCGCGTACCCGATCACCGAGTGTGCGAACAGGTCGGTCGCTTCATCCCAGGTGTGCATCGACGCCATCGCGCAACGGTACCCGAGATGGGGCGGAGGTCGTTTGGGTCCGAACGACCTGGGACCGGCCACCGAGATGAGAGATGAGTGCGCCACAGCCACTCATCGCTCATCGCGAACCGGTGTCAGCCGGAGCCCAGGGCGCGCCAGATCGCTCGGTAGGACGGGTGCTCGAACGTCGCATCGACGTAGCCCGCGTCCTGCAACGCCCGGTGGAAGCGGGGGAGGTTGCGGAACGGCACGCCGGAGTCGACGTGGTGCGCCAGGTGCCAGCCGATGCAGTACGGCACCAGCAGCAGGCGGGCTGGGATCGACTGGGTAACGGAATGGGTCGTCTCGCGTCGATCGGCCGACATCTGCATGCCGCCGTGTTCGGCGATGGAGCGGAGTCGGTTGATGACCCGCCACACCGTCAGGAACGGAGCGAGCCACAGCAGCGGGTACACCCACCAATGGCCGCTCGCGATGGCAGCTCCGATCAGCACCGCCTGGACGACATAGACCTTGTACGCCGTGCGGCGCACCTTCGGGTCGGGCGAACGCCAGCCCAGGAGCACGCCCCGGAACAGCTTGATCCCCGTGCGGCCGGTGGCGTCGCGCACGAGCTTGCGGCGCAGGCTGTCGGCGGTGATCGGGTAGCCCCGGTAGAGCGCGATGTCCGGCTCGTCCGGGCCGAACTCCTGGCGATGGTGCGCCATGTGCACGCGTCGATAGGCGTCGGCCGAGGTGAACTGGGGAAAGCCGAGGAGCCAGCGCCCG
>JAYSLK010000070.1:0-2713 GCA_043725585.1 Actinomycetota bacterium | reverse complement strand
ACGCTCGCCGTGGTGCACCTCGTCGGAGAACGGCAAGAACAGGTCTCCGATCGAGACGTCGACGAGCTTGGCAACGCGCCGAGCGGCATCGGCACCGCGCAGTCGCACGTGGATCTGCTGATTGGGGACCGGGGGCGGCGGCGGACCGATCGCCACGAACTTCTCCCACCTGGTCTCGGCGGCATTCGCCTTCGTAGCGTTCTTGAAGTTCTGCGCCGCTCGCTGCTTCATGATCTTCATGTGGTGGAACAGACGCCGCTCTTCGTCGTTCCAGCGTTTCAGGTCGTCGCCCATCAACTCCTGACGCCGCTCGCGTGCGGCAGGAAACGTGGCGTACGAGCCACCGTGCACCCAGCACCCTGAGCCTTCGATCACGACGATCTTGGTGGCGACCCGCTCCAGGATGGTGCGATCGTGACTCACCATGAGGATGGTCGATCGGCAAGCCTTGATCTGCTCCTCCAACCAACCGCGGGTAGGGATGTCGAGGTAGTTGTCTGGCTCGTCGAGCAGGAGCACGTCGGCGCCGGAGGTGAGCAGCAGATCGAGCACCATCCGCTTTCGCTCGCCACCCGACAGCTCACCGACCAATCTGGTCGAGACGTCGTCGATCGGCGTCTTCACGCTCCGATGCGCCGCGGCGGCCCACTTCGCCTCCAGCTCGTATCCACCGTGGTCGCCCCAGTCGGCGAGCGCCTCCGCGTACCCCATGCCGTCGTCCGTACCATCGGCGAGCGCACGTTCTGCAGCGACGAGCGCCTTGCCGCTGGTGCGCAGGAGCGGCGAGGCCACCTCGAGCAGCATCTCTCGCAACGTGTCGGCCGGCCGCGACATCCCGACGTCCTGAGTCATCGTGAGCATCGAGCCGCCGACAGCGAAGTCTCCCTCGTCGGCTTCGAGCACACCGCCGAGAATTCGCAGGATCGTGCTCTTGCCCACCCCGTTGGCGCCGACGATCGCCGCGTGCTCACCCGGCGCCACGCCGAAGCTGACATCGAAGAACAACTGATCGGCGCCCGGCGGCGCGTAGGCAAGTTCGGAGACCACGATGCTGCTCACGACCGTTGAGTCTGGCGGCTCCAGGTGCGATCTGCACGGGCTGTGTCAGACGTCGAGCTCCCATGCATGGCGCGTCGCCGGCATGCCAGACCGATGCAAGCTGTCGGGAACCGTGCCGAGCACCTGATGGATCGAGATACGACCCTCCTCGAAGCCGATCGCAGAACCTGCCATGTAGAGACGCCATACCCGTGCCCGGGGCTCGCCGGCGAGCGAAACGGCCTCGGCCCAGTTCGCCTCCAGATTCGCGACCCAATGCCGCAGCGTCGCCGCGTAGTGCTCGCGCAGCGATTCGACATCGCGGACTTCGAACCCTACGTTCTCCATCGCGAGCACCGTGTCACCGACGTCGACGAGTTCTCCATCGGGGAACACATAGCGTCCGACGAAGGAGTTGCGGCCCATCTTCGACCCGCCCGGCGCGGAGATCGCATGGTTCAACAGGCGCCCTCCTGGCCGGACCGCAGAGCGCATCAACGCGAAGTACTCGTCGATCCGCCCATGTCCGACATGTTCAGACATGCCGATCGAGGACACCGCGTCGAAGCTCTCGCCTCCGAGCTCGCGATAGTCCTGCAGCCTGATCTCCACGCGGTCATCGAGACCGGCCTCGCTCACTCGCCGTCGCGCCCACTCCGCCTGGGCGCGGCTGATCGTGATGCCCACCACCTGCGCGCCGTAGTTGGTGGCCGCGTGAATCGCCATCGATCCCCAGCCGCATCCCACGTCGAGCAACCGCGCACCCTGGCGCTCGTGCATGCCGAGCTTGCGACAGACCAGATCGTGCTTCGCGGCCTGGGCGTCTTCCAGCGTGCTCGCCGGGTTCACGAACCGAGCACACGAGTAGGTCATCGCCGCGCCGAGCACCAGCCGGTAGAAGTCGTTGCCGACGTCGTAGTGATGCGTGATCGCCTGCGCGTCACGACGCACCGAGTGCCGCCAGCCCTCGAGCCGCGCCTCTTCAGGCGGTGGTGGCAACGGTCGACCGATCGCTCCGAGGCGTCGGGCGACATCGGCGGCCAGTGGCAGCGAACGCAACGCGGCACCGCGACCTGCACCGGGGTGGCGCAGCACTGCGACAGCTTCGAAGATGTCGCCGACGATGTCGGCCTCACCCGCCACGTAGGCCCGGCACAACCCGAGCTCGTTGGGCATCCACAGCACCCGACGCAACGCATCGACCGACATGAAGCGCACCACCGGCAGCGCTCGGTCAGCGCTGCTTGCCGGCCCGAGCGACGACCCATCCCAGAACTCGAAGCGAACCTTCGACGCATGCCCGAGCAGTGCCCGCACCAATGGCCGCGCCACATCGGCAACGGTGCCGCGTGACGGGGCCGCGACCGCCGTCCTCGCTGCGTCGACCGAACGGGAAGCACCGGCCGGACCGGTTGTGGAGATCTGTTGGGCCATCACGACACCCCCCGCTGCCTGGACTCTGATCACCCTCGCTACAGCGTCGACGCCGCGACGGTGGAGATCGACTCAGTCTATCGACCCGTCGTCGGCGGTCCGATCGACAGCACCGGCGGCCGTCATTGGCGCAGCGGCTCACGGAAGAGCATGCCAATGTCCGGCACCAAGGCGGCCGCCCTCGCCCAGGTGCCGGACATCGATTGGGTTCCGACAGGACACCGACGGCCCGACGGAACGA
>JAYSLK010000069.1:0-3626 GCA_043725585.1 Actinomycetota bacterium | reverse complement strand
CGATGCATCCCGACGTTCCAGGCATCCAGAACGCGATCGCCGCCGTCGAGGAGCAGCGCGAGGTGCTCGGAGACGCAACGACCGAGGCGGTGCTCGCGCCGCTCCGTCAAGCGCTCGCTGACCGAGGTGTCGTGCCTGACGGCACTCGCCTCCGACATCTCGCGGTCCTCTTCGTCGATGCCGTCGGATCGACGTCCACCGGCCGCCAGGTCGATCCTGAGGATTTCCACGAGTTGATGGACGACGCTCTCCGCCGGTTCACCACGGTGGTCGAGGCGGCGAACGGCCGAGTGCTCAAGTACATGGGGGACGGGCTCCTCGCCGTCTGGGGATCGACACGTGGAAGTGAGGCCGATGCGGAGAATGCTGTGCTCGCCGGGCTCGGCCTCATTGACGCGGCGCGGGTCATCCGAACGACGGGCTCCGATGTGGCGGCTCGATCGTTCGAGGTCCGCGTGGGCATCGATGTCGGAATGGTCCTCGTCGGCGGCGGGATCGAAGGCGAGCGGCATGTGAGCGGGACCGTCGTCAACGTCGCCTCGCGACTGGAACACGCAGCACCCGTGGGCGGCGTGCGGATCAGTCGCGCCACCTTCGAGCTGGTTCGAGGCCTGTTCGAGGTGATCGAAGATCCCGCCACCGCGTTGAAGGGCATCGATGGCACGGTGCCGACGTACCAGGTGATCCGTCCGGCTTCCGGCTACCGACGCACCCAACAACGCGGCATCACCGAAGTCACGACACCGATGATCGCCCGCTCCGAACATCTGGCGACCCTGCGACAGGCCTATTCGGCGGTCGCCGAGGGCGAGGGTCCGAGGGCAGTGATCATCACAGCTGAGGCCGGCGTCGGCAAGAGCCGGCTGCTCCACGAGTTCACACGATGGTTGGCCGGCGGCCCACGGCCGCCGACGGTGCTGTCGGCCGATGCCGGACCGCGCTCTGCCCTCCAGCCGTTCGGTCTCATTCGCGACGCAATCGCGAACCTCGTCGGGGTGGGCGAGTCCGACCCGAGCGAACGGGCTCGAGACCGATTCACGGGTGCGCTGCGCTCGCTGTTCCCAACTGACGCCGACGCGGTCGAGATGCTCGTTCTCGGTCACCTGATCGGGTTCGACTTCGCCCGGAGTCCGGCGGTCGCCGGCATCGTCAACGACGCAGAGCAGGTGCGGGTTCGCGGCGGACGCGCCCTCGCGAACATGTTCCGTCGGATATCGAACGGTGTCGACGGGCCAACTCCCGTCGTGCTCGTGCTCGACGACCTTCATTGGAGCGAGGACGCCACGCTCGATCTCTTGGCGGAGCTGGTCACCCGTCGCCCGGAGCTCCCACTCCTGTTGGTCACGGCGGCACGACCGGAGTTGCTCGACGAGCGTTCCGACTGGGTAGCGGCGATCGGCGCGGGTGATCGACTCCGTCTGATTCGGCTCGATCCGCTCGACGATGCGTCGGCCGGTGAACTGGCCCGATCGATGCTCCGTCGTCTCGCCACGATCCCGCCCGAACTCGAGGCGGCGCTCGCTCGCGCCGACGGCAATCCGTTCTTCATGGAGGAACTCATCCGGATGATGCTGACCGAGCGCGTCCTCGAGGTTGCTCCTGATGGATCCTGGCTGTTGGCAGCCGACCGGCTGCACGACGTGCGTCTGCCCGGCACGTTGATGGCGCTCCTGCAGGCTCGCGTCGACGCGCTCGGTGCGGCCGATCGGAGTGCCCTGCAGCGGGCGTCGGTGGTGGGATACGTGTTCTGGGATCGCGCCGTCGAAGCGCTCACCCTCCGCCCGGCGGGGTCGGACCCGGTCGATGTCCAGCCTGCTCGCGACGACGAGACCGAACCTGACACCGGCGGCAGGGGCACCATCGAGCCGCTCGTCGACCGAGGTCTCGTGGTCGAACACGCCGAGAGCACCATGGACGATGCCGCGGAGTTCACGTTTCGCCACCATCTCCTCCACCAGTTCACCTACTCCACGTTGCTCCGGCGCGACCGGCAGCGGTACCACGCCCTGGTCGCCGAATGGCTCGACGCCCTGGCGTTGGCAACGGGAACGGCGATTCCCGGCTTGACGGCCGACCACTATGAACGTGCCGGCTTGACCGACGAGGCAGCTCGGCGATACGCGACCGCGGCCGCCGACGCCGCCCGGCGCAGCGCCAAAGGCAGCGCGTTGACGTTCGCCCGTCGCGGCCTCGCCCTGGTCGCCGAGGGCGACCTGGCCACGACCTGGCTCCTCACCGCCGAGATCGAGGAGCTGCTCTATCACACCGGTGATCGCCAGGCCCAAGCTGACGCCATTGCGACGCTGATCACCTTGGCCGAAGCCATGGACGACGGCCAGCGACGTGCCGAAGCCGCCTATCGACACATGAGCCTGCTCTTCACCGAGGCCTCTCTCGAGGGCACTGTCACGGCGGGCGACGCAGCACTCGCGCTGGCTACCGGGACGGGCGACGCACAGCTCCAGGCGCGTGTGCTGAGCCTGCAGTCGACAGCACAGCGACAACTCGGGCGCCTCGATGAGGCGTTGGCCACGTCGCGAAGAGCGCTGGTGATGGCCCGGGCGGTGGGCGACAAGCCGACCGAGTCGATCGTTCTCGCCGGTCTCAGCGTGGCGCTCACCGAGTCGGGCGATCCCGTCGGTGGTCGAGACGCCGCCCTCGACGGCCTGGCGATCAGTCGCGAACGAGGCGACGCCTTCGGTGTGGCTGACGGGCTCAACGTCGCCGGCTACGCATCGCTCGGGCTCGGCGACCTCGGCGTGGCCAGACAACAGTTCGTGGCCAGCCAGCGTCAGGCCGCCGACATCGGCTGGGTGTTCGTCGATGCCGCGTCGCTGAAGAACCTTGCGCTGGTGCTGCTGCTGCTCGGTGAGCACGACGACGCAGTGTCGATCGGCGAGCAGGCGGCCACGATCGCGCTCGGTTCCGGGAGCCGCGACATCGCTGGCCGGGCCCTCACCACCGTCGGTCTGGCCCGCGCTGCCTCCGGCGACGCCGATGGAGCACGCGACGCGCTGGAGCGTGCCCAGGCACTGCACCTGGAAGTGCGAGCGCCGCACTGCGCGATCGAAGCAGTCGCCGCTGTGGCCGCGGTCGAGTTGGCCAGCGGGGATCTCGAGGCAGCCCTTGCCGGAGTCGAACGCGTCCTCGCGTTCCTCGCCGAAGGAAGCCTCCTCGACGGGGTGAACGAGCCGTTTCGCCCGCGCTGGATCTGTTGGCAGGTCTTGCGGGCAGCAGGTGATCCGCGAGCGGACAGCAATCTGGACGCGGCCCACGCTGCACTCATCGATCGGGCGGGTCGGATCAGCGACGAGGAGATGCGGTCCCGATTTCTTGTTGAGATTCCGTACCACCGCGACATCGTCGCGGCGTGGGAGCATCGCCAGCAGCCCGGCATCTCCGACTGACCCGACCGAGAACCCGACATGCCGGGACCAGTGGTTCGAAGAGCTCCATAACAGCCCCGAGTTCCAGGTGCTCGTCAACGCCGTGTGTCGCCGTGGCACGCACGGGACAGCGGCAGAACGTCAGCTCCGAGAGCGTCACTCCACTCGCAGGCCGGATATGGCCCGAGCGATGACGAGTTGCTGGATCTCTGACGTGCCTTCGAAGATCGTGTGGCTCAC
>JAYSLK010000068.1:0-4994 GCA_043725585.1 Actinomycetota bacterium | reverse complement strand
AACCACACACGGAGCGCCCGGTCGGCACCACGGCCGATCACCGCTAGTTCGGCACCATCGCTCGCAAGGACCGGCACGCCGTTGAACGTCGGACCATCGAGTTCTTCGATCGCCGGGCGCCCAACCGACTCTGCGTCGCCGATCGTGGCGACGCAGAGCCGGCATCCAGGCCCCGGGGCGGGCAGTGGGGCCTGGAGACTGTCGGGAGGCTCCGCGGGTGCTGGTGGAGGAGGCTCCGTCATGCGATCCACACCGAGCTGACCCGGTTGTCCCAACCGGACAACATCGTCGCCGACTCAGCCCATGCCCCGGTTGCGCCGCCGTACACCGGCGCGCCTGCGAACGAGAGGTCGTAGAACGTCGAACTGCACCCGCCCACGCGATAGCTGCTCGTCACGTTGTTGAATCCGTAGCTCGACAGATTGAGCACGGTGTACTGAGTGGTGAGGGCGAGGACCGACCCGGTGTAGTTCGTGCCCGTGTACAGCCGGAGATATGACCCACATGAGGCTCGCTTGAGGCCTGACGAGCCAGCCGGCGCAGCAGCACCGTTCGCCGGTGCGCCCAGTGCCGAAAGCATGAGCGCCTCCGTGTCATAGCAGGTGGTCTCGATGCCATCCGTTTGGCACGCCCGCGCCGAATCCCAGCCAAAACGAAGGTCGATCTCTGTTCCGTCGTACTGGGCGACCCACGGCTCAGGGTCTGAGATCGGCTCCGCGGGAACGACAGATTCGATCGCGGCAACGTGACCGATCGGCAACGTGACCAGCGCGAGGATGAACACAACAGCGGTTTTCATGGGGTCTCCTGAGGGTTGGGAGGTGATGGGCGGGAAAACACGATCAGGCGCAAGCCGACCGGGTCCAACGCGACCACGGCGCAACTCGCGTTCGGGTTGTCGATGTCGATGCTCCAATTGCTGAGGTCGAACTGGACCAAGAGCTCGCTTGCGAACGCGCTGACTTCGGCCGCTGATCGGCATGCTTCTGCGTTGATTCGGTCGACCAGCTCACGCTGGAGTTCGACGACCGGATCCGACGAAGCCGTCGAGACATCGGCGTCGCGCAATCCGACGTCGGCACACGAGGTGAAGCCCGCCAACGGCAAGACATAGAGCGACTCCTCGGCGCTCACACATGCGACAAGACGAGGAGCCTTGGCAACTGGTCGTGGTTCGTCGATGTTGGGCAGGTCCCCCCTCACCCACAGCTCCGAACATGCGGCGATGGGGTCATCGCTCGATGACAACACGATCGCCGAGCTGTCGTCGATCGATGCTCGGCAAACCACTCCGTCGATGGCCCGTTCGGGTCGCGAGCCGACGTACGCGGCAACACCTGCGCCCCCGACGGCGACGATGGCGACGGCGCTCGTGGCCACCAGCCACCGTCGCCGGCGGGGAGATCTGAAGGGGATCACGTTCGATCTGTTGCGGCGGACGTCGATGCCGGCCCCGGCGAACGAACTTCCGCCGGTGATCGACGCGATGAGGTCGTCGGCGGCGGTCTCGGGGCGTTCGAGGAGCGCGACAGAGCGCACGTGGGTTCGCAACACGTCGAACGGGTCGCTTGTCGGGTCGCTTGTCGGGTCGCTTGTCGGTTCGGTCATATGCGTCCGCCTCTCTCGGGTGGTTGTGGACGATCGGTGCGATCGGCCACCGCAGCGCGCAGGCGTGCCCGGGCTCGCGACACGCGAGCCTTGGCAGCATCAGCCCTCACGCCGAGGATCTCGCCGAGATCCTCGGGCGACAGGTCGTCCAAGGCGGTCATCAGCAGCACTTCTCGATCGGCCGCCGACATCGCCGCGATGGCGTCCATCACCATCTGCAGTTCGATGCCGGCGTCGTGGTCGGGCGCAGGCACGACGGCACCGGGTTCGAGTCGGGCGACCTTGTCGTTCAAGGCCTGCCATCGTCGTTCGCCGCGGCGTCGGTTCTGCACGATGTAGCGCGCCGTGGCACGAAGCCACGTCGCGGCCGCATCGATCGCGATGTCGTCGATGCGTTGCCAGGCAGCGGTGAACGTCTCGTTCACCACCGTGTCGGCATCGACGTGCGGGTAAACCACCCGCACGTGGGCGAACAGCCCACGTTGGTGTTGATGCACCAGTGCTGTGAAACGTGCATGTGCGTCGCCACTCATCTGATCGGCGGGCCGAGACGTCATCACACCTACTCAATGTCCGGCATGAGCACTTCGGTGACAGCCGGTCAAAGAAATCTTCGGCGGGTCCTCAGCGGGCCAACTTCGACAGCACTCGCTGGAGGGCCAGGATGTCGCTCTCGGTGACCACTTGGGCGAAGTTGCGCTGCACCGACCGGCGATAGATCACGTTGGCATCGCGCCAGAACGAGCGGCCATCGCGCGTGAGCTGCACCGACACCGCTCGTCGATCGGACGGCATCGGCGTGGGCTCACGAACGATGTGACCCTCGTCCTCCATCCGATCGAGCCGACGACTGAGGCTCGACGCCACCTCGTCGAGCTCGGAGCACAGGTCGCTCACCCGCATCGATCCGCCCGCTCGTTGCAGCGCGGCCATCACCTCGAACCAACGGAGCGGGATGTCGAACTCGTCGACGAGATCGGAGTCGATCCGTCGTTCGATCGAGTGCGTGACGACACACAACTGGCGCAACAGCGCGATCCGCTCGGCGTCGAGGCGGGGCATCGGGGAACCGTCGGCACGTCAGCCGTGAGCTGGTGCCGTGGACCCGATCACTTCGTGGCCTTGAGCGCGGCACCGAAGGCAGCGAGCGCCAAACCGATCTCGCCCTCGGTGACCACGAGCGGTGGCATCCATCGCAGTGTTCGACCATAGGTGCCGGCGTTCATGAGGATGAGGCGGCCCTCTTCGAAGCAGTGCTTGGTGATCGCGGCGACGCGGGCTGCATCGGTGAACTCGGTGCCGACCATGAGACCGAGACCGCGCACCTGGGCGATCACGTCGTGCTCGCGCTGCAACTCACCGATGCCGGCCTGCAGCTGTTCGCCGCGTGCGTTCACGTTCGCCAGGAACGCTGGGTCACGCATGATCTCGATCGTGGCGAGCGCTGCCGCACAGCCCATTGCGTTGCCGCCGTAGGTGCCGCCATGGCTGCCAGTGGTCCACTTGTCGTCGAGCTCACGACGGGTGCCCAAGGCTGCGAACGGGAAACCGCTGGCGATGCCCTTGGCCATGCAGATGATGTCCGGCTGGATGTCGTAGTGGTCGACGGCGAACATCTTGCCCGTCCGGCCGAAGCCGCTCTGCACTTCGTCGGCGATGAACAAGATGCCGTGCTGGCGACAGCGTTCGACGATGCCGTGGATGAACGCCGGCGGCGCAGGGATGTAGCCACCCTCGCCGAGCACGGGCTCGAGGATCGCCGCGGCGGTCTCGTCCGGCGCGGTCATCGACTTGAGCAGGTGGTCGAAACCGGCGAGCGCGCGCTCGACCTCGGCGACGTGGTCATCCGCCATCGGGTCGGGATACGGCGCCACGAAGATGCCGGACGGCAGCGGCGCATGCCCGGCGCGGTAGCCCGTCTTCGAGGTGGTCATCGCCATGGCGAGGTGAGTTCGGCCGTGGAAGCTGCCACTGAACACGATCACGTGCGGCCGCTTCGTCGCCTGCTTCGCGAGCTTGACCGCAGCCTCGGTGATCTCGGCGCCCGAGTTGGCGTAGAAGAAGGTGTCGATCCCCGCCGGCGTGATCTCGGCCAGCGTCGCGGCGAGAGGTTCGAGCAGGTCGTGCTTGAACACGTTGACCTGCGCGTGGATGAACCGCTGCGCCTGGTCCGCGATCGCTTTGGCGACCTTCGGATGAGCATGGCCCGTGGAGTTCACCGCGATGCCGGCGGCGAAGTCGAGGTACTCCTCGCCTTCGGTGGTGGTGACCCAGCATCCATGTCCGCTGGCCACCTGCAGCGGCGTGACCGAGAACCAGACGTTCGACAGGTGCGACATGCGCTCAGCCTATGCCTCCCCGATCGACCGGTCGAACAGCGTATGGAGTCGCTGGTCTGCGGTCAGGCGAAGGCAGCCGCGAGCACGTCGGCATAGGTGTCTGCGAGGTGGAAGGTCATCACCGCGCGCACCTTCTCGGGCACGTCGTCGAGGTCGGGCCCGTTGCGCTTGGGCAGCACCACCTCGGTGAGCCCCGCCCGGTGGGCGGCGAGCACCTTCTGCTTCACACCGCCGATCGGGAGCACCTTGCCCTGCAGGGTGATCTCGCCGGTCATGCCGACGGTGGGCTTGACCACCTTCCCGGTGAGCAGGCTGACCAGCGCAGTGGTCATCGTGACGCCGGCTGAGGGGCCGTCCTTGGGCACCGCACCTGCCGGAACGTGCACGTGCACTCGCTTCGCGAGCGTGGCGGGGTCGATGCCGAGCTCGACGGCGTGCGATCGCACGTAACTGAGCGCGATGTGGGCGCTCTCCTTCATGACGTCGCCCAGTTGACCGGTCAGCGTGAGGGTCGGTTCGGTGGTGGCGGCATCGCCGGCGAGCGGGAACGCCGTGGTCTCGATGAACAACACGTCGCCGCCACTGCCGGTGACCGCGAGGCCTGTGGCCACGCCAGGGATGTTCGTGCGCTCGGGCACCTCGTCGTCGACCTTCGGACGGCCCAGCCATTCGCGCACGTCGGCGGAGTCGACGTCGATCGGGGCCGTGCGCTTCGATGTCGCGATGGCCGCCGCCACCCTGCGCGACAGCTTGCCGAGCTCGCGTTCGAGTGAACGCACGCCTGCCTCGCGGGTGTAGCCCGTGATCGTCGCTCGCATCGCGGCCTCCGTGACCACGACCTCGTCGGCGTTCAGACCCGAGCGCTCGAGCTGGCGCGGGAGCAGGTAGCGCTGCGCGATGTAGACCTTTTCGTCCTCGGCGTAACCGTCGAGTCGGACGAGCTCCATCCGGTCGAGCAGCGGCGCCGGGATCGTGTCGGCCACGTTGGCCGTGGCGATGAACACCACCTGGCTGAGATCGAGCTCGACTTCGAGGTAGTGATCGCGG
>JAYSLK010000067.1:0-5210 GCA_043725585.1 Actinomycetota bacterium | reverse complement strand
ACGCCAGACCGATCCCTCTCGTTCCTCCCGTGACGCACGCGACACGGCCGTCGAGCACACCCATGACACACCCCTCTTCTGGTCCCCCACAACGGACGGCCCGTAACTTACCTTCGGATCACTTACTCGCATGCAGCGGGGGAACTTTCCTTCGAGCATTGTCTCCCGACCATCGAACATGGCGCGAACGTGCCGTCCTCGCTCCACCCACCTCGGCGCAGCCGAGTCGTCCGGCTATGGTCGACCCGTGAGCGATCATGTCGACGTCGTGGTCGTGGGTGCGGGCATCTCGGGCATCGGTGCTGCGTACCACCTGCAGACCCTCTGCCCCGATCGAACCTTCACCATCCTCGAGGGCCGAGACGACATCGGCGGCACGTGGGACCTCTTCCGCTACCCCGGCGTGCGCAGCGACAGCGACCTGCACACCCTCGGTTACTCGTTCACGCCGTGGACGGCGGCCAAATCGATCGCCGACGGACCGTCGATCATGGAGTACCTGCGCGAGACGATCGCCGAGTACGGCATCGACCGGCGCATCCGCTTCGGACACCTCGTCACCACCGCCGAGTGGTCGAGTGATGACGCCCGCTGGACCGTTCACCGCCACGAAGAAGGCCACCGGTGAGTCGGTGCGAGTCACCTGCAACTTCTTGTTCATGTGCTCGGGCTACTACTCGTACAAGGAGGGCTACACGCCGGCGTTCCCCGGACGCGAGCGCTTCCAGGGCCAGATCGTCCATCCACAGGCATGGCCCGAGGACCTCTCCTTCGCCGGCAAGAAGGTCGTCATCATCGGTTCCGGCGCCACAGCGGTGACACTCGTGCCGGCCATGGCCGACACGGCCGCTCACGTCACGAAGCTGCAGCGCTCGCCGACCTACGTCGCGTCGGCCCCCGATCAGGACGCCATCGCCAACGCACTCCGCAAGGTGCTCCCCGGCAAGCTCGCCTACGGGATCACCCGCAAGAAGAACGTGGCGTTGCAGCAGCTTCTACGGTCGCACCCGCACCCGACCCGAGAAGGTGAAACAGGCGCTCCTGAAGCGCGTTCGCTCGGAGCTCGGCGAGGACTACGACGTCGACAGGCACTTCACGCCTTCGTACAACCCGTGGGACCAGCGCATGTGCCTGGTCCCGAACAGCGATCTGTTCAAGTCGATCAAGAGCGGCGGCGCATCGGTGGTCACCGACACGATCGACACCTTCGACGAAACGGGCATCGCGCTCACGTCGGGTGAGCACCTCGACGCCGACATCATCATCACCGCCACCGGCCTCAACCTCGTCACGCTCGGCGAGATGACGTTCGCCGTCGACGGCGACACGATCGACTTCTCCGACACGTGGACCTACAAGCATGTCGTACTCGGGGGTGCCGAACCTGGTGTCCACATTCGGTTACATCAACGCCTCGTGGACCCTGCGCGCCGATCTCACGAGCGAATACGTCTGCCGTCTGCTCAACCACATGCGCAGCACCGGCACCGTGCAGTGCACTCCGCGGCTGCGCCCGTCGGACGCGAGCATGCCGCAGCGCCCGTGGATCGACGACTTCTCCGCCGGCTACATGCAGCGAGTGATGCACCGGTTCCCGAAGCAGGGTGACCATGAGCCATGGATCAACCCGCAGAACTACACACGGGACAAGAAGATGTTCCGCAAGGCCCCCCTCGACGACGGCTGCATGCAGTTCACCATGGCACGCGAGCGCGAGTCGACACCCGCCTGACTGGCTGACGGCCCCCGACGATCTCGTTCGTCGCCCAGGTCGCAGAGGCGAAGACGGTTGGCGGATCGGCCGGTTACGCGGCGAGCAACAACGCCAACGCAGCAGCCGCACTCTCACCCGAGCCGCTCCACACTGCAACCATCGATGACAGGACCACCGAGGGTCGAGAACCGTTGCGCGTCGGGTGGGGTCGTCAGCTGGCGCGCCGGCGCGGTTTCGCCGGTTGGACGAGTTCCCCCGTGAGGACGGCGCGCACTGCTTCGATCGAACGGAGATGCGCGCTCTGGTCGTCGCTGAGCGCATCGGTCATCCCGGCCATGATCGCGGTGATGAACACACGGACCAGGTGCCGTTTCGACTCCGCGATCTCGCCGGAGCGAACTCCCGCTTCGATGATCTGCTCGAAGAACTGATCCCGGTAACTCGCCCGTTCGTGCAACGCATGCTGGAGATCCATCCGGCGCTTCATGTCCGTGCGTGCTGCGGCGAGGAACTGGGCGAGGGTCGGGTCCTCGGCGTTCAGATGGTGGGTCGCCATCAGGATGCTGAGCAACTGATCCGAGAACGACTCGGTGGGGTCGAGCACCTCCTCGAATCGGGTGTACACCCGGTCGCGGGCGTCTTCGTGCACCGCCAGATAGAGGTCGCGCTTCGACGGGAAGTGGTAGTACAGCGCCGCTGTGGTCATGAACGCGAGGTCGGCGATCTCTTTGTTCGTGGCGGCCTCATAGCCCCGCTCGGCGTACACCCCACGAGCGATGTCGAGGATCCGTCGACGCGTATCGTGCGCCTTGACGCGCGGCGGGCGGCCGAGCTTGCGCGTCGGCTGCGCCGACGCTGCGTGCACCGACGACGAACCAGGTGAGTCAGCGGAGCGGCGCTGAGGAACCTGTGCAGCCATTCCGACAGTATTGCCGGTCACAGCCTCGGTCAGACGTGTCGTGCCGCCACCGGCCACCACCGGCCACCACCGGCCAGCGCCCGGCCGAGCGCCCGCGAAACGAATCGTTCGAGTTGCGCGGTGTCGGCGAGAGCAGGCGGGTAGCGTCGGCTGGATGCCGCCATGAGCGCCCCCATCGATCAGGGTCTTCCCAGCGATCTTGGCGGACCGACCCGACGAGGCATCGGCGTCGCAGCGGTCTTGTCGGCGAGCGCGCTCTGGTCGTTCGGCGGCGTGCTCGGCCGATCCACCGGTGCCAGCGGCGAGGTCCTGTCGTTCTGGCGGATGTGGGTGGCAACGGCGGTCATGGTCGTGGTCGTCGTGGTGACACGTCGATTCCCCCGTTGGACCGACGTCCGCCGCGTCGCTCCGCTCGGAGTGCTCTTCGGGCTGAACATCTGTGCCTTCTTCATCTCCCTCGAGTACGTGAACATCGCCATCGCCGTGGTGATCGGTTCCTTGACCCCCGTCGTCGCACTGCCGATCGCGGTGCGCTTCCTGGGTGAACGACCGGACGCGTTCAAGGTCGGCTGCGCGTTCGTCGCGGTCGGCGGCGCGGTGGTCGCAGTGCTGGCGGCCTCCGAGACCGACAACGGCGACACGACCGCGACCGGTTACTTCTGGGCCGTTGTCTCCCTGCTCATGTGGGTGGCGTATCTGCTGCTCAGCAAACGGGTGCGCAGCAACGTGGAGACCGTGCGCTTCATGTGCGTCACATCTGGGTCCGGCGCACTGACCGTCTCGGTCGTGGTGATCGTGATGGGTGCCGACCTCGGCCAGGTCAGCGGCGCCGGATGGTGGTGGGTCATCCTGCTCGCGATCGGCCCGGGCATCCTCGGCCATGGGTTGGTCGCCTGGGCTCATCCTCGAGTCGATTCGTCGGTCTCGTCGCTCCTCATCCAGGCCGAGCCCGTCGGAGCGACGATCACCGCGTGGGCGTTCCTCGGCCAGCGGGTGACGTTCGTTCAGGGCGTCGCGATGCTGATCGTGCTCGTGGCGCTCGGATTCCTCGCGTCACGTGAGGCCCGCGAGTCAGACCTCACCTTCGACACAGCCGTGGGCTGATCGACCGCTTCATCTCCCTCAGAGCGGCCCGACCGGGCCGCAGTGGAGGTCATCAACCAGGCGCCTGGGCGTTGATGTCGTTCGGCAACTCACCGAAGTTCTCGAGCGCTGATCGCGCCGCAGCCGCTTCCACCATCCCGAGGACCTGATGGACCTGACCGTTCGTGTTCATCAACCACACCTCCGCAGGGCCCTCACACCCCGTGTCGCGCACGGTCACGACCAGGCGCTCGTAGTCGAGCCATCCCACCGGGGTCACCGATCGGTTCTCGAGCTCAGGCGACGACATCAAGTCGCCGCTCAGGCCGTTGGCCAACTTGGTCCGGACGACGCCGGAGCAGTCGCCCTCGCGGTACGCCAGCCTCGATCCGTAGAACGTGCCGAGGGTCAGATGACCGACCTGATCGTCGGAGGTCGCCACGTCGATCAGCTGCAGCCCTTCCAGCGAGAGCTGATGGATGTGGCGCTTGTCGTTGTGGTCGTGGACGAAGTACGTGGTCACCCCGCTCACGTCGACAACGATCTCGGAGATCGAGGTCGATGGGTCGTCGAGCGTCGCGATGACTCGTGCGTTCTCGCCGCGATTGCTGGCGAGGTACACGCCGGCGACACCGTCGAAACCCATCCCAGCGGCCAGGATGTTCTTGCCGGCGGGGTGATACGCGGCCACATCGGTGTGGGCGAGGAAGCTCACGTCGATGCGATTGTTCTCGTTGGCCGAGCTGCGCCACAGCAGGGCACCGTCTTTCACCGCCGGAGCGATCAGCGCCTTGCCGCTCGGATACGACCACCGCACGCCCGAGTTCTCCGCGAGGTAACCGGTCTCGCGAATCTCGTTCGCGTCCATCACGAGATCGGAACCGAGCAGCACCTGGTCACCGGCCGGCGACCACGTGACCGGCCCGGAGACGGGACCGCTCAGCTCGGCGAGGCACGTCGTCGCGAGCTCGTCCGCCGCGAGTTCGTACAGGCGGCCATCGAGCACGTAGGTGATGGACGTGCCAGGCGCGGTGAACGCGCACGGACCGGATGCGACCGGCACACCGATGGTGGTCGTCGGGGCAACCGTCGGGGCAACCGTCGGGGCAACCGTCGTGGAAGGAGCCATCGACGTCGTCGCGGCCGATGCATCGGTTGTGGTGCCGGGTGCGAGCGAAGTGGCCGCCTGCGCGGCGGTCGCGGTCGTGACCGCACCGTCGTCGACCGACGAGCACCCGGCAGCGATCGACGCCACGACCAACACGCCCATCGCGGCGCGCCGACGGATCACAGGCACGACGGTCTTCACGATCGGGAATGTACCTCGCCTCGCTCACCTACCTGGGACGCTCCCGGCTGCAACACTGGTGCCGTGGCTCAACGACCTCGCGCCGTCGCTCGTCCACTCGGGGCGTCGTGGCTCGTCCTGGTCGTCCTCGTCGGGCTGGTCGGGCTGGTCGGGCTGGTCGGATGCGCCGACGAAGGTTCCGCCCC
>JAYSLK010000066.1:0-3180 GCA_043725585.1 Actinomycetota bacterium | reverse complement strand
CTCACCCGTGACGGCGGCGGCTTGGTGCGGCGCATCGGTGACTGGGCGACCGAGCGCGGCGTGACGCTCGTCGCCGAGCCGTGGGATCTCGCCTCCTACCAGGTGGGGCGAGGCTTCCCCGATCAGCGGTGGGCGCAGTGGAACGACCGGTTCCGCGACGACGTGCGAGGCTTCGTCCGTGGTGAGCCAGGCCTGGTACCGGCGATGATGCAGCGAGTGGCGGGCAGTCCCCAGATCTTCGATGGCGAGGCGTGGCGCAGCGTCAACTTCGTGACCGCGCACGACGGCCTCACGCTGCACGATCTGTCGATCGTGACCAGCGATCGGCATCGATCGTGGGATTGCGGGCCCGAACTGCGTCCGCAGCAACTTCGGAACTACTTCGTCCATCTGCTGCTGTCGGCCGGCGCGGCGATGTTCGTCATGGGTGACGAGCTCGGACGCACGCAGGGCGGGCACGACAACCCGTACGACATCGATGGCCCGATCAGTTGGGTCGACTGGTCGAGGCTCGACGAGCACCGCGGTCTGCACGAGTTCGTGCGTCGCTTGCTCGTGTTGCGCCGGCACCTCGATCATCACCGCGTGCGGTGCTTCGGCGCGCGGGGTGGCCCCGACATCCAGTTCGAATCGCGATCGTTGGCCTGGCACAGCGGCGCGCTGTACGTGATGGCCAACTCCTGGTGGGAACCGCTGGAGTTCACGGTGCAGGCGTCGGGTGCCTGGCGACTGGAGCTGATGACCACCGAGCAGGTGCCTCGGGGGGCCGGCGAGGTGACCGGCGAGTTGGACGGCGGGACGGTCCACGTGCCGCCTCGTTCGATCGCGGTGTTGCTCGACGCCCGGAGCGCCCGATGATCGTCGACATCCAACTCAATCCCGCCGTCGAACCGTGGGAGCGAATCCGAGATGGTGTGCTCGTCGCCGAGGCCGCCGGTTTCCAGACGGCATTCGTGTTCGACCACTTCGCGGGCAACCTGTTGCGCGGCGGGTCCGACATGCTCGAGTGCTTCTCGCTGCTGGGGGCGATGGCTGCGGCCACCACCACGATCGGGCTCGGCACATTGGTCGTGAACATCGCCAACCGGAACCCGGGGGTGATGGCTGTGGCTGCGGCGAGCGTGCAAACGATCAGCGGCGGGCGCCTCCTTCTCGGGCTCGGTGCCGGCGCAGCCCCGAACACACCGTGGTCCGCCGAGCATCGGGCGCTCGGACTGGCGTTGGCTCCAACGATCGCGACGCGTCACCATCGGCTCGTCGAGACGATCGACGTGCTCGACGAGATGTGGGGCGACGCCCGTCCCGACGAGTTCGCCAACTTCCATCGTCCTCGACCCAGACCGAAGGTGTTCCTGGGCGTGAACAGCGAATCCCTGGCGCGCATCGCGGCGGCGCGCACCGACGGGCTGAACGTGCGGCGGAGCCACGACGAGTTGCCCGCGATCGTGCGGGCCGCGGTCGAGGCTCGCGCCGCCAGCGAACGGTTCGACGAGCCGATGATCGTCTCGGTGTGGGCCGAGTGGGATCCGTCGCTCGCCGATCCGGAGCATCCCGAACGGCGTCGATGGGCCGATCTGGGGGTGAATCGTCTGGTGCTGGTCTGCCTGAATCCGCACGACCCGCAGGCCGTCGAGCGATTCTTCGGGTGACGCTGACTTCCCGGCTGATCAGAGGTAGCGCAACCCCTTCGCCGTGGCCGTCAGCTCGCCGCGGAACCTTGGATGGGCGATGGCGATGAGCGCCTTCGTGCGCTCGCGGATCGTGCGGCCACGCAACTCGGCCACCCCGTACTCGGTGACCACCATGTCGACGGTGTTCTTCACCGTCGTCACGACGTCGCCCGCAGCGAGCCGGGGGACGATGCGGCTCAGCTCGCCGTCCCTGGCGGTGCTCTGGAGCACGATGAAGCTCTGCCCTCCGGGACTGTAGGCCGCGCCGCGGGCGAAGTCGCTCTGGCCGCCCGACGACGAGTAGTAGCTGCCGTTGATCGTCTCGCTCGCACACTGCCCGAGGAAGTCGACGGCAAGGCTGGCATTGATCGACACGAAGTCGATGTCGCGTGAGATGACCCTGGGATCGTTCACGTACCGGGCCGACCACATCTCGATGGTCGGGTTGTCGTGGATGAAGTCGTACAGACGCTGGGTGCCAAGAGCGAAGGTGCCGATCACCTTCAGCCGGTTGTTGGCCTTCCTCACCCCGTTCACGACGCCGGCCTCGATGAGATCGATCAGTCCGTCGGAGATGAGCTCGGTGTGCACGCCCAGGTCGACGTGTCCCATGAGGTCGGCCAGCACAGCATTCGGGATGGCCCCGATGCCGGCCTGGATGGTGCTGCCTCTCCGCACGCGTTCCGCGACGAAACCGCCGATGCGACGATCGATGTCGGACGGCTGGGCGGGGCGCACCTCGAGTAACGGGTAATCGGCTTCGATGTATCCGTCGATCTGCGACACGTGGATCTGGTTCCGGCCCGACGTGCGGGGCATGCGGGTGTTGACCTCGATGAAGAACGGAGCCCGTCCGATGAAGCTGGCGGCGTAGTCGGCGCTCACCCCCAACGAGAAGTTGCCGTGCGGGTCGGGAGGTGACGCCGCAGCGATGACGTACGGGTGGGTCGCCCGACGCCGCATGAGGTCGTAGACCTCGGAGAAGTGGTTCGGGACGAGATCGACGTGGCCTTCGTGAAAGCACGGGCGGGTGATGTGCGACAGGAAGTACGACACGTGACGCAGCCGGTCGCCGTACGCGCCATGCATCATCGGGCGATCGCGCAAGGCGTGCATCTGGTTCACCGTCGTGTCGACGAGTCGGTGTGCGTTCGCTTCGAGTGCGTCGAGCAGCAACACCGGCTCGCCGTTGGCGATCGGCACGATCACATGTGCGCCGGGATGCAGATGATCGATGAACGCAGCAGGATCAGTGACCCGTTTGGACGCGAGCAGACCGGCCGTGATCACGAGTCGAATCCAAGGCCGAAACGATCGAGCCCCTGCAACCACAGGTTGCGTTTGCCCGTCTTGTCCTCGCGGTCGAGCGACCACCGGGTCGCCTGGATGCCGATGAATCGGAACGGTTCGGGTGGGAACGGCAGCGGCTTCTCCTGGACGAACTTGGTCTGTGTGGCCTTCGACCGCTTGCCGTCGAGGAGGTCGAGCATCACCTCGCCACCGAATCGTG
>JAYSLK010000065.1:0-9718 GCA_043725585.1 Actinomycetota bacterium | reverse complement strand
GCGGTGATCGGTTCCCTCGACGAAGCCGACGCCGTCGTCAACGGTGACGCGGGCACGGTCATCACCCGGTGAGGTGCTGACGTCGCCGGGGCGATGGCGAACTGCTCCGGACAGGCCATCGGCACCGCCACCCGACTGCATTGCGTAGGATCTGCAACGGGAAAGCCGACTGACGGTTCAAGGGTTGGGGTGCGATGACGACGTCGACGATGGCGGTGGTGTTCTGCGACGTCGTGTCGTCGACCGAGGTGCGCGATCGCCTGGGCGACACCCAGGCCGACGCGTGGTTCGGCGATCTGCTGCGCCGCGTCGGCGACGCTGTCGTCGACGCCAACGGCAGCGTCGTGAAGTCGCTCGGTGACGGCGTGATGGCGGTGTTCACGTCGGCGGGTGCCGCGCTCGAAGCCGCCGTCGCGATGCAGCAGGCCTCGGTGGCGCACGGGTGGGCGCATCCGGCCGAGCCCGCCCGGTTGCGGGTCGGCGTGTCGATCGGCGATGTGTCGGCCAGCACCGACGATGGCGTCGACGATTGGAACGGCATGCCCGTGGTGGAAGCGGCGCGGCTGTGCGGCGCGGCCCAACCCGACGAGATCCTCGCGACCGAAGTGGTCAGGGTGATGGTGGGCAGCCGCAGCGACCACGAGATCACTGCGCTCGGCGAGTACTCGTTGAAGGGGATCAGCTCACCGGTGCCGGTGGTGCGTGTCGGCTGGGATCGACCGTCGGCCGGACCCGAGTCCGGTGCTGCAGCGATCGCATTCCCCGAACCCCTCGCGGTCGCACGGCGCGGCCCGTTCGCCGGTCGGACGGTCGTGGTGGCCGAGCTGCTCGACACGTGGAAGGCCGAGGAATGGCGCGGCCTGCTCGTGGCCGGCGAACCCGGTATCGGCAAGACGCGGCTCGTGAGCGAACTCACCAAGCGGATGTACGACGCGGGTGCCACGGTGCTGCTGGGCAGGTGCGACGAGGATCTGGCGGTCGGCTTCCGCCCATGGATGGAGGCCCTCGCTCCCCTGGTTGCGGCGCTGTCGGCCGACGACATCGATGCCTTGGCACCCGAACACGTCCAAGAGCTGTCGGCACTCGCACCGGACTTGCGCCGGAGGATCGGCGATGCCGGCTCGAAGGTCGAGCTCGACGCGGCCTCACGGACGGCCGTGCTGTGCGATGCGATCGGCGTGGTCTTGCGCGATGCGGCACCGGTGGTCGTCGTACTCGACGACATCCACTGGATCGACCAGGCATCGCTCATCGTCGCCCGCCAGGTGATCGGGCGAGCGATCCCGAACGTGACGGTGATCGGCACCTACCGCGACACCGACCTCGACCGGGTGCACCCACTCAGTGCGGCGCTCGCCGACCTGCGTCGTGTCGACGGCGTCCGTCGGGTAGCGCTCGGGGGCCTGGACGAGGCCGGCGTGTCGGACTTCCTGGAGGCGGCCGCAGGTCACGAGCTCGATCCCGCCGGAAGGGAGCTGGCCGACGCGGTCTACGCCCAGACGTCGGGCAACCCGTTGTTCGTCGGCGAAGTGCTGCGCCACCTGGCAGAGACCGGCGCGATCGCACAGGAGAACGATCGGTGGGTCGCGAGCTCACGGGCGATCGCGACCGCGCTGCCGGAGGGCCTGCGCGAAGTGATCGGACGGCGACTCACCCGCTTGGGCGATGGCACCACGCAGGCGCTCCGTGTCGGGGCCGTGTTCGGGCGCAGCTTCGAGGCCGACCTGGTCGACGCCGTGTTGGGGCGCGACACACTCGACGACATCGAGCATGCCGTCGCGGCGGGGATCGTGATCGACACCGGTCGCGCCTACGAGTTCCGGCACGCGGTCATCCGCGACGTCCTGCTCGACGAGCTGTCCACCGCTCGGCGGCGCAGGATGCACCGCGACATCGTCACCGTGCTCGAGCAGCGCTGGGCGCTGTCGATCGACCGCCATCTCGAGGAACTCGCCTACCACCACGGTGAAGCCCAGTCGCCGGCGGCGCCCGCGTGGTACCTGCGCGCCGCCGAGACGGCCTACGCTGCGTTCGACGGACGATCGGGCGAACTGGTCGAGCGGGGGCTCGAACTGCTCGACCTGGCGGTCGATGACGATCCCGTGCTGCGCTGCGACCTGCTGGCTGCGCAGGCCGAGGCATCACTTCGGGTCAACTTCCAGGAGTCGCTCGGTGCGGCGCGGGTGGCGTTCGAAGCGGCGCGGGCGCTGGGCGACCAGAGTCGCATGGCACGAGCCCTGTGCGCAGCGGGAATGTCGGCAACGTCGGACGCCGGTGACGAGCGGGGCGAGCTCCTGCGAGCCGGGCTCGCGTACATCTCGGACACCTCGCTGGTGGCGCGTTGGCGGGTCGAGGCCTTCCTTCTGCAGAACGAGGTGATCGGCCCTCGTCTGACGGCGGCGGAGCATGTCGAACGGGTCGACGCGATCGCCCGCCATCTGAATCCGTTCGATGATGGGGCGGCCAAGGTGGGCGTCGACATGGTCATCGGTCTGACGTTCATGTCGTCGCCGCAGCATGCCCGGAAGATGTGGGAGCAATTCGGTCGGGCCTCCGAAACCGGCAGTTCGTACGGCTACCCGATGGACGCGATCGTCGGCCAGGTGGCGTTGACGCTCGGTGACCGCGGCGGTTTCGACCGCGGCCTCGAGGTAGCCCTCAGTCACGAACAGCTGCGCCGGACATCTTGGAGCTACAACGCAAGTCTCTTCCAGATCGTTGCGATGCGCGACATGCTCGACGGGAACTGGGCGGACGCCGAGGCCGCCGTCGCCGAGGTGGCGCGGCTCGGCGGTCACGACATGAACTTCGCGCTCGGATGCCACACCCAACGGACCTGGATGGGGCGGGAGACCGGTGAGGCCGAGTCGGTGTACCAACTGTCGCTGGCATTGGCCGCGGCGATGGCCGACTTCCCCGCAGCTCGCGCTGTCCTGGTCTCCGACGCGGCCGAGGCTGGTCACGTCGGCCACGTGCTGGCGTTGCTCGACGAGCTCGCGCCCGACGACTTCGCCGCGGTCGGTCGTGGATGGTTGACGGTGCTGGTGCTCGGTGACCTGGCGTGGGGCGTGGTGACCGCCGAGGCGGCGGAGCACGCCGCGGTGCTGCGCCGATTGCTCGGCCCCTACGGCGGTCAGATGGCCCACATCGCATCGGGCACCCACGTGATGTGCTCGATCGATCGCCTGCTTGCCGGCCTAGCCGCGGTCGACGGCGATCACGCCGAGGCCGATCGACTGTTCGCTGCGGCCTTAGCCCAGGAGGAGGCGCTACGGGCTCCAACGCTCGCCGCTCGGACCAAGCAGTGGTGGGGTCGCGCCCTCGCCCGGCGCGGCGACATCGATCGCGCCCGTCCGTTGCTCGCCGCGGCGCGCGCCGACGCCGAATCGCTCGGCATGCTCGGAGTGGTCGTCCAGATCGGCGATCTCACGGCGAACGTTCCTTCCGTCGGAGACTGAGTCCCGTAGCAACGGTGCACGTATCAGCCGACGCGCCTGACACTCGTTGGCCCGTCGCTGGTGATCGCTCGGGCCGGGATCTTCAAGTGGTGTGGGCGATCGGCCGATACCTGTGGTTGTGCAGTGCGAGGTGATCGAGCCGAGATGGAACCGCGCCGCGGCAGCGGTCGCGGTGATGCTCGTCGTCGTCTCGACGCTGTCGGCGACCGTGTGGGCAGATGCATCGCGGGGTGACTACACCTTCTTCGTGCAGGCGTGGGAGAACCTCACGGCTCGCGACGGGCTGTACGTCTACCGGTGGATGCCGAACATCCAGTCGGGACCTGTGTCGCTGCTCGGATACGGCCTCGCCGATCTGCTCGGGCATGGCGGGTTCCTGGTCGTCGTGGCGGCGCTCGGGTTGGTGGCCGTGGGAGTGATCGCCCGATGGGGTGCCGTGCTCGGACGCCCCCTCTCGGTGATCGCGGTGGGCGGGGTCGTCGTGGCGCTGCAGTGGAGGGGCCTGGCGACGTGGGGTCACCTGGACGACGGCCTGGTGCTGGTGGCCACGATCGTCTCACTCGACTGCATCCGGCGGGACCGGCGCGACATGCCCGTGTTGCTGCTCGGCCTGTCGCTCGCGATCAAGCCATGGGCGATCTTGTTCGTGCCGCTGTTGCTCGGTGCGTCCGGCCCCTGGCACAAGCGGCTGCGTCCACCTGCTGCGAGCTGTGTTATCGGCGCGCTGTTCTGGGCACCGTTCATCATTGCCACCACCGACACCCTCGACGGCATGCGTCCGATCGTGCTGGTGGCGCCCGACTCCATCGTCCACCTGTTCACCCGGCAGGCGCTCACCGAGCTGCCCCCGGCCGTCCGCATCGTTCAGCTCACCCTCGGTGTGGCAGCCGTGACGTGGACCGTGGTGCGCCGCCGGCCCTCGTGCGCGCTGCTCGTCGGTGTGGCCGTGCGCCTGCTCTTCGAAGCGGGAACGTGGCCGTACTACACCATTGCGCTCGTCCTCGGAGCATTCGTGTGGGACGTGATCGAGTCGCGTTCGCGAGTGCCGTGGGCGACGCTCGCCGCGTCGGTGCTGATCTTCCCTCCATGGTGGTTCGACGCCCCGGATCTTCGAGCATCGATGCGGCTCGTGGCCTGTCTCGGTGCTCTGGAGCTGGCCCGCCGGACAGCGACGCGCCCGCCGATCCCACTGTTCGGGGCTCAGGGATCGACCCTCGCTGGCTCGGCACAGAGCGTCGTTGCAAGCGATGCACAGCCTCCAGATCAGTTGGACGCTGGTCGCAATCCCAGGACGATCGTACAAGGAATCCCGTCGCAGGTGTAGTCTCGATCGTCGTGACCGAGACCACGCAGGACACCGTCGGACCGGAGGGCGGTGCCGGCACCCGGCGCCGTGGTCGCGAACGCAACGAAGGCATGCGCAACCGCCTTCCCGTGCAACTGCCGTACCAGCAGCCGTACATGCGACTCAACCACACCGAGGTGCTGTCGACCGACGAGATCGAGTCGATCCACGAGGCATCGCTGGTCATCCTCGAGCGGATCGGCATGGAGTTCCTGTGCCCCGAGTCGCGCAGCATCATGCACGGGGCCGGCGCGAGCGTCGACGAGTCGAACAACAGGGTGCGGTTCCCGAGGCAGCTGATCGAGCAGTCCATCACCACGGCTCCGTCCGAGTTCACGCTGCACAGCTGGAACCCGGCTCGCAACATCCGTGTCGGGGGCCGTTGGATGGCCTTCGGCACCGTCGCCAGCGCACCGAACTACGTCGATCGGGCGGGCGTCCGCAAGATCGGCGACCGCGAAGGTTTCAGAGATCTGCTGAAGCTCGCCCAGATGCTCGACGTCATCCACTACGTGCCCGGGTATCCCGTCGAGCCGGTCGACATCCACTCGTCGATCCGCCATCTCGAGGCGTCGTACGACATCCTCACCATGACCGACAAGGGCCTGCACTGCTACAGCCTCGGTCGGCAGCGCAACCAGGACTGCATCGAGATGGTGCGCATCGCCCGTGGTGTCGACATGGCCACGATCGACCGTGAGCCGTCGGTGATGACCGTCGTCAACACCAACTCGCCCCTCCGTCTCGACATCCCGATGGCCCAAGGGATGATCGAGTTCGCCCGTCACAACCAACCGGTCGTGGTCACCCCGTTCACGTTGGCGGGTGCGATGGCACCGATCACGCTCGGCGGAGCGCTCGCCCAGCAGAACGCTGAAGCGCTCGCCGGCATCGCGTTCATGCAGATCGTCAACCCGGGATCGCCGGTCATGTACGGCGGCTTCACGAGCAACGTCGACATGCAGTCGGGGGCACCCGCGTTCGGCACCCCCGAGTATGTGCGCACTGCGATGATCAGTGGCCAGTTGTGCCGCCGCTACGGGGTGCCGTATCGCAGTAGCAACGTCTGCGCGGCCAACACCCTCGACGCCCAGGCTGCGTACGAGAGCGTGTTCTCGTTGTGGGGTGCCGTCATGGGCGGCGTCAACTTCCTGATGCACGGGGCCGGATGGATGGAAGGTGGCCTCCACGCCAGCATGGACAAGATGCTGATGGACGCCGACCTGTTGCAGATGGTGGCGAAGATGCTCGAGCCCGTCGGCGTCGACGCCGACTCGATTCCCATCGACACCATCGAAGAAGTCGGTCCCGGCGGTCACTTCTTCGGTACGGCACACACCCAGTCACGTTTCCGCGATGCGTTCTATCGACCGTTCCTGTCCGATTGGCGCAACTACGAGACCTGGGACGAGGCCGGACGACCCACCGCCGACCAGCGTTCGCACGGTCTCGTCGACCGTTTCCTCAGCGCCTACGAGGCGCCGGCGATGGACCCGGAGGTGAAGGCCGAGCTGCGTGCCTTCGTCGACCGCCGAGTCGCCGAAGGTGGCGTCGCAACCGATTTCTGATCGCGTCCGACACCAGCACATCCAGTTCGGCGAGTTCTGAGTCGTTCACGAGTTCAAGGGGTTTCGAGCAATGGCAATGAAGTCATCGGCACAGGTCGTGGTGATCGGCGGCGGCGTCGTCGGCGCCAGCGTTCTGTACCACCTCACCAAGGCGGGCTGGACCGATGTGGTGCTGCTCGAGCGCAAGCAGCTCACCGCAGGCTCCACCTGGCACGCCGCGGGTGGCATGCACACCCTCAACGGCGATCCCAACGTCGCTCGCCTGCAGCAGTACACGGTGAACCTGTACAAGGAGATCGAGGCCGAGAGCGGTCAGAACTGCGGCATCCACCTCCCCGGTGGCATCCAGCTGGCCGACACGCCCGAACGGCTCGACTGGTTGCGCATGGCGCAGGCGCGAGGCCGCTACCTCGGCATGCACATGGAGATCATCTCCATGAAAGAGGCCAAGGAGCTCAACCCGCTCCTCGAGGAGAAGTACTTCGTCGGCGCCCTCTACGACGAGGACGAGGGCTCGGTCGACCCGTACGGCGTCACCCACGCCTACTCGATCTGCGCCCGCAACCGCGGCGCCGAGGTGTACCTCGAGACCTGGGTCACCGGTCTCAGCCAGCGCCAGGACGGCACGTGGGACGTGATCACCGATCAGGACCACACCATCCATGCCGAGCACGTCGTGAACGCGGGCGGGCTGTGGGCCCGCGAGGTCGGACGTATGGCCGGACTCGAGTTGCCGGTGCTGGCGATGGAGCACCACTACCTGATGACCGAGCCGATGCCCGAGGTGATCGAGTACAACGCCACCAAGGGCCGTGAGCTCCCCCACATGATCGACTTCGCCGGTGAGATCTACGCTCGCCAGGAGGGCCAGTCGATCCTTCTCGGCACGTACGAGCAGGACAACCGCCCCTGGTCGCCGAAGGAGACGCCGTGGGACTTCGTGTTCCAGCTCCTCCCCCACGATCTCGATCGCATCGCGCCCGAACTCGAGAGGGCCTTCGAGCACTTCCCGCTCGTCGGCAAGGCGGGCATCAAGAAGTTCGTGAACGGTCCGTTCACCTTCAGCCCCGACGGCAACCCGCTCGTCGGACCGATCAAGGGCATGCGCGGCATGTGGATGGCCAATGCGGTGATGGCAGGTCTGTCGCAAGGCGGGGGCGTGGGTCTCAGCCTCGCCGAGTGGATGGTGAACGGCGACCCCGGCGCTGACATCTGGGCGATGGACGTCGCCCGCTACGGCGACTACGCGACGCTCACGTACACGAACGCGAAGGTGCGCGAGAACTACTCGCGTCGGTTCCGCATCACGTTCCCGAACGAGGAGCTCACGGCTGTTCGACCGTTGCACACCACGCCGATCTACGACCGGTTCACCGATCACAACGCGGTGTGGGGCGCCGGATTCGGCCTCGAGCACCCGCTGTGGTTCCAGAAGCCTGGCCTCGAGCCGATCGAGGACGTCACCTTCTACCGCTCGAACGCGTTCGACGTGGTGGGTGAGGAGAGCCGGGCGGTGCGCGAGCGCGTCGGCTTCAGCGAGGCGTCGAACTTCGCCAAGTACAGGGTGAGCGGTCAGGGCGCTGCGGCATGGCTGCAGGGACTGTTCACCAACTCGTTGCCGAGGATCGGCCGGACGAACCTCACCGCGATGCTGAACCCACGGGGCAAGATCGTCGGCGAGTTCTCCGTCAGCCGCATCGGTGACGACGAGTTCTTCCTGTTCGGTTCGCAGGCCGCCGAGGTGCACCACCCGCGCTGGTTCCTCGACCATCTGCCCGCCGGGTCGCCGATCCGTTTCGAGGTGCTGTCGCTGTCGATGGTGGGCCTCACCGTCGCCGGCCCCCGGTCGCGCGACGTGTTGCAGAAGCTGACCGACACCTCGCTCGCCACGAAGGACTTCCCGTTCATGGCGTTCCGGAAGGTGAACATCGGCATGGCCCCGGTGTGGCTGAGCCGGATGACCTACACCGGGGATCTGGGCTACGAGATCTGGATCCAGCCCGAGTATCAGCGCTACCTGTTCGATCTGATCTGGCAGGCCGGTCAGGAGTTCGACATGCGCTTGTTCGGCTTCCGTGCGCTGATCACCATGCGGCTCGAGAAGAACTTCGGCACCTGGTTCCGCGAGTACCGCCCGATCTACACCCCCCTCGAGGCGGGCATGGACCGGGTGCTGAAGTTCGATCACGACTTCATCGGTCGCGAGGCCGTCGAAGCCGAGATCGCCGCAGGCGGACCGCAGCGCAAGCTGGTGATGTTCACCGTCGACGTCGACCCCGAGTCGCCCGCCGACGTGATCGGTGACGAGCCGGTGTGGCACAACGGCGAGGTGGTCGGCTGGGTCACCTCGGGTGGCTACGCCCACTACTCCGGCGTCTCGCTCGCCCTCGGGTACATCCCCTCCTCGCTGGCCACCTCTGAGCCTGGTGCCGAGTCGGGTTTCGAGATCGAGATCATCGGGCGCCGCCGCCCGGCCACGCTCCGACACGACCCTGTCCTCGACCCCGAGGGCCTCAGGATGCGCGCCTGACCCGAGTCCCACACCCCCGCCCGAGTCCCAGACGGTCGAACCGAGGGTTTGCGGCCACCCCGGGGAGGCGCGTGACACTCGCACCCCCCGGGCTCAGGAAGCGGCGGCGAGGTGATCGCGAACGTCGGCGAGCGAGCGAACGCCGTCGGCCCCGACGCCGCAGCAGCCACCGATCAGGCGAGCACCGAGGGAAACCCACTCCTCTGCCCTCCCGGCCAGATGATCGTCGCCGTCGCCGAGCCAGCACTTCGCCTCGCCGTCCCAGCTGCGGCCGTGATTCGGGTACACCACGAAGGGCAACTCGGTTCGCTCGCGCGCCGAAGCGAGCAGCGACGACACGTGGCGCGGATCGGTGCAGTTGAGCCCGATCGCAACGAGGTTCGACGCTGACTGCGCGGCGGCGACGGCGTCTTCGATCGACTGCCCGCCGCAGGTGGTGTGCTGATCGCGACACGTGAACGTCAACCAGGCGGGCGGTGCGCCGAGCCGTGCCAGTTCCTCCAGCACGATCTCGGCTTCGGCCACCGTCGGGATGGTCTCGATCGCGATCACATCGGCGCCGGTGGAGACCAACACCTCCAGTCGCTCCCGGTGGAATGCTCGCACCTCGGCCCACGTGGCTGCATACCGACCGCTGTACTCGCTGCCATCTGCCAGGCATGCACCGAATGGGCCGACCGACGCGGCGACGAACGAGGCGCCCGATCGCCGGGCGAGGTCGGTGGTGGACTCGAGCGCAGCGATCGCTGCGGTTCGGCCGACGCCGGCCCGTTCGAAACCGGCCACACTCGCCTGGTAGCTCGAGGTGATCACCACG
>JAYSLK010000064.1:0-4507 GCA_043725585.1 Actinomycetota bacterium | reverse complement strand
TCGTGATGGAACGAAGTTGGAACGCCGGCGATCGGATCTGGGTCGCAGACATGGAGCCGAGTGAGCGCTATCCGCTCTACACGCGTGGCAACACCGGAGAAGTGTTCCCTCACGTGCTGTCGGCGCTGGGCGGCACGCTGATGGGCGACGACGTTGGGCGGGCGCAGATGGAGGTGTTCCGTGAGATCGGGTTCGTGACCCCCCGCGATCTCGAGGGCATCAGGCTCGGACCGGCGTGTTCGGCGGCTACTTGTACGGCAGCGGCTCACTCGCTCGGATCATGGGTGTGCGCACTCCCGGCATGAGTGCCTCGAAGAGCGATGAGCAAGTCTTCGGCAAGGTCGACGGAATCCCTCCGTACCGGCCCGCAAAGGGCGACCGCAATCTGTTGGCGACGGCACGCCTCACCAGATTCTTGATGAAGATCCTGCGCAATCCAGACCTGACACCGCTGGACCATGCGCGCGCCGACGCCCAGTCTTGGGTGGATTCGATGCCCGACCCCGCGATCGCGACGAACGACCAGTTGCTCGCCTATGTCGCCGAGTATCCCCATCGCCTCGCCGAGAGCATGAAGCGACTGCTGCACTTCAGCATGATCGCTGCCGGGCCGCGAGCCCTGCTCGACAAGGTGGCCGGCCGGCCCACGATGCCCGCCGGGCTCGCCAATCGACTCGTGAGCGGCATCGATGACGTCGACTCGGCTCAACTCGCCCAGGAGCAGTGGGCATTGGGGCGAGTCGTTGCCCGCGATGCGGCACTCACTGCCATCTTCGACGAGGGTCTCGGCGCGGTCGGCGACCGCATCGGCGGTACAGCGCTCGACGCGCCCCTGCATCGATTCCTGGACAGATTCGGTCACCGCGGAAATGACGAGTACGAGCTGGCCACCCCGGCGTGGGTGATGGATCCTCGCCCAGTGCTCGCAGCGATCGACCGACTGCGCCACGCCCCCGACGATCGGGCACCCGACCTCGCCATGGCGCGACTGACTGCGGATCGTGCCGCCGCCGAAATCGAGACGAAGAAGCTTCTGCCGCGGCCCAAGCGCAACCTGGCACTGCGCGCTGCCGCGGTCTCTCGTGCCGGGTCGGTCGGTCGTGAGCGTGCCAAGGACATCCTGGTGCTGGAGAACTTGGGCGTCCGTCGGGCGCTGCACGAACTGGTCCGCCGCGCCGCCGAGCACGGCGGGCCGGCCGACCCCCGGCTGGCATTCTGCGTCACCATCGACGAGCTCCCGCACTTCATCGCCCAACCGCTCGCGTTCAAGGACATCATCGCCGAGCGGGCAGCATTGGAGCGCTACCTCAACGATCGTGAACCACCGATGTGGTTCGAGGGCCGCATCCCCCATCCGGAAACCTGGCCGCTACGGCGAACGACCGACACAGTCCACGTCGCGCCACAGTCCGGCAGCTCACTGCACGGCATCGCGGTCAGTGGCGGTGTCGCGGCCGGACCAGCCAGGGTGATCACCGATCCGGGCGATCCACGGGGGTTGGAGGCAGGCGAGATCCTCGTCTGTGCCATCACCGACCCGAGCTGGACACCACTGTTCCTTGTTGCCGCGGCGGTCGTGTGCGACACCGGGGCGATGCAGAGCCACGCCGCCATCGTCGCCCGCGAGCTCGGGATCCCTGCGGTCATGAGCGTCGCCGACGTCACGGCGATTGCCGATGGCACCTGGCTCGAAGTCGACGGAAACACCGGCACGATCCAAGTCTGCTGACCGACTGGCAGACCAAGGTCGGCTGCGTCCACCACGTCGCTCTCGTAGCGACCCCGGCGTTCGCCGAGAACGACTGCACGGCGTGAAGTGACGGGGCACGAGAGACCTTTCGGCGGTTCGAGCATCGTCGACCTGGATTGATGCTGTCGGGCCGCAGATCTCTGCGACGTGGGCACCCGCTTGTCGATGCCGCATCCCGTCACCCGAACCGACGTCGCCTCACTGGACCTTCGGGTTCCGTCCCGAAGGTCAATCATGTTCGCGTTCTGTTCGCGCCGAACACTTCCGACAACGTCAGAGGCCCCTTCCGGTTTCTCGGAAAGGGCCTCTGAGCTGGACTTACATTGGTGGCGGGGGCAGGATTTGAACCTGCGACCTTCGGGTTATGAGCGAAGTGGTCAACGTCTGCGGTGGTAGACGCTCGTCGGCATCGGTCCTGCTCAGACGCCCTCGCGCCTCAATGAAGCCAGCATCTCGTCTGCACTGGTAGGTACCCGTTGGTGCTCGTCGCGTTGTACGACTGTTGTACAGAACTCTGCGAGCATCGGCCCGATCAACCGCCACGACGCGCCACGAACGACGCAGACCCGCCCGAGTGGCGAGGCGAGCGACGCCGCCGAACGACGGCCGATCTACGCTCGGGTCATGGCACCCCGCGCCGCGAATCTGAACACGATCACCACTGCCGGGCGCACCATGCTGCTCACCCAGACCGGGGGCGCCGCCATCCACCTCACCTCAATTGCCGCTGACAACGACGACCCACGACCAGCCGTCCCATCCCGCATGCAGCCGAGCTCTCCGACCGACGACACGTTCACGGACTTGACCGACCGGCACTGGGCACCGAGAACCCTGTGCGGAATCCGATGGAACATGATGGCCGGAATCGCATCGACCGATGCGGACACCGACGACGACCGAACACCCACCTGTCGGCGATGCCTCGCCATCCTTGACCGCTGGTTCCCCGAACCCGTCCCCGACGACCGGATCGGACTCCTCGCCGAACTCGCCGCCGACGCCGTCCACCAGTACGGCACCGCCGAGCTTGTCGGCGTACCCGGCGATCAACACACGGTGCTGCGTCGCGCCGTACGCGAAGCACTCAAACAACGGTTCGGATACGGCGCCAAGACCTTCGTGATCGACGACCGAGTCGTCATATCGAGCAACGACACCACCGAAGCGCTCCAAGCCGAAACGGCCAAGCAGTTCCACCAAGCATTCAGCAGCCACGACGATGCCGCTCCCATCGACGATTCCGCCTGGCGATTCCAGTGGCGAACTTGGTCCACGACCTGAACCAGGCTGTCGAAGGACCCGTATGACCGGCCCGCACGACCTGCCCACGTTCCCGGTACGGGCACGGCATTATCGGGTGCGCTGCTTGGGCCGCACTGCAGCGCTTGCTGCGGGTCGTTGGTCGGGCTACGGAGCGCGCGTACTGTGCGGCTGCGGCCGACCCTCTGCTTGGTGCGCCTCGCCGGCCGGTCACTTCGCACGATTCCTGGGTAACAGCTTGAATCAGCCGGCTCGTCTTGTGGTCACTTCAATGCGCACGACGACTACACGCAGAACGCGATCGAAAAGACGCTTGTCGCGCCGTCAGCGTCCGGCCTGCCCCGGCCGCGCCGGTCTCGGTGCCCGTCACCTGGGACGAGCTGGACGACCGCGAGCTGCGCCCCGACGGCTGGACGATCCGCACGACCGGCGAGCGGCTGGCGTCGGTCGGCGACCCGCTTGCTGCGCTGATCGGGAAGCAACAGGCGCTACCCGACCTCGGATGACGCCCGCGCTCGCAGCCGACGCCGGCGCGAATGAGCGAGCCAGGACCGGCGCCCGGCGCTGCGGTGATCGCAACGCCGGGCCGCCGGTCACTTGAACGGTCGTCAATTGAACGTCGTGATGGGCGTTTGCCCAGTCCGACGACCCTATGCGCGACTCCAGAGGACGGAACCGTCGAACAACGTGTCGTCGGAGGGGTCGCTGGTTCCTCCGTCGTCGAGCTCCCACCAGAAGCTCTCGCCGACGAGGAATTCGACCCTGGTGGAACCGCACCTCGCACTTCTGAACGTCGCGTTCAGCGTGGAACCGTCGATCTGTCCGGTGAGGCGGCCGGTGAACTCCGTGACCGAGGCCCCGACGTTCTCGCACACCGAGCCGAACTCGTCGGTGAACTCGATCGACGTGTGTGACCACCCACCTGTGATGACGAGATGCACGGTGCTGCCGTCGCCGTCGGGCGGCGGCGGGTCCTGACCGACCCACGTTCCCGTGAACGGAGAACCCGGGTTCTTGTCTCGCGTGGTGACGTAGATGTCGGCTGCGCCCTGTCCTCCCTCACCGGTGCCGACGGGGCCGGCACGCCCGAACAGCAGCTGCCCGCCGTCGGACGACAGGAACGGTCGCGACTCGCCGTAGGCGGTGTTGACGGCCGGCCCGAGATTGACCGGCGCCGACCATGTGTCGGCGGCGCTCGCCCGAGTCGAGATCCAGATGTCAGGGCCGCCCATGCCGCCAATGCGGGTGGAGGAGAACACGAGCTCACGCCCGTCCTTGCGCACGTTCGGTTGGATGTCGTTGGCGTTGGGATCGTTCAACTCGGCGATCGGGCTCGCAGGACCGAAGCCCTGACCGTGCTTGCGGCTGACGAACAGTTCGCCCGACGTGCCCGGCGGCAGCGTGCTGCGTGAGAAGTACAGCTCGCCCTGGACGAACGACGGACCCTGCTCGTCGAGGGCGCTGTTCGGCCCGTCAGGCGCGCAGGCGAGGTGG